>NZ_BAAFGR010000197.1:0-12592 GCF_041154655.1 Nocardia sp. JMUB6875 | reverse complement strand
GACCTGACTGAATCACCCGGAGAACCGATGTCCATCGGCCCGGAGATCTGCCGTCCGCCCAGCCGGACCCGTCAAGTCCACCCGCCCGGAGTTCCCGATGACCGTTGACACGGCTTTGGCGTGAGGAGGGCCTGCAGGTCCGCGCCCATTCCCCACGCAAGCGAGCCGGATGCTCGTCGGCGCCGCCGGTCGACGCCGATGCGCCGAAGGTGGTGTGGGCGTTGGATTTCCAGTTCGACTCCACCGTCGACGGACGAGCGGTGAAGATCGCGTCGATGATCGACGAGCACACCCGCGAATCGCTGCTGCACCTGGTCGAGCGGTCGATCACCGCCGAGAAACTCGTCGCCGAACTGGAGAAGGTATTCGCCGCCCGCGGCGGCCCACCGAAGGTACTGCGGATGGACAACGGGCCGGAAATGATTTCCCATGCCCTGCAACAGTTTTGCGCGGAACGGGTAGGGATCGTCTACATCCCACCGGGAACGCCGTGGAACAACGGATTCATCGAATCGTTCAATCGGCGGTTGCGGGCCGAGTGCCTCAACCGCAACCACTGGACCAGCCTGCTCGAAGCTCGGGTCGTGATCGGCGACTTCAAGACCGAGCACAACCATCGGCATCGGCATTCGGCGCTGGGGTATCTCACTCCGGCCGAGTACGCTGCCCGCTGCGGCCACCTCCACCATCCCGTGGCCTGTGACATCAACTGAAACTGGATCGAATACAACCCGGACTCAAAGACCGGGTGGTCCCGTCATCGGGGACCGGTCAGTCGGGTCCCGTCCAAGGTTTACCCCGATAGTATCCGGAGATACGCGGGTAGTTACAGGAAAGCACCGCACCACCACTCGGTGTGATGGGCACGCGGAATGGCAAGAGCCAGCCACGGGTGGATGCGGTTTGCAGCATTAGGACTGAAAGTCGGCCGCCCACCACGTCTGCATCCAATCTGACAGTGCTGCAACACGGCCGGCGCTTCGTAAAGGCGATGGGTCATTCTGTGTACGCGTAAGCGGCGCAAATCGTGCGAGCCCTGCGCGACGGTCGGGGCCATCGCTATCACCCCCATTCTTGGTCGGCGCATTGTCCTGGCGCCCTTGGCACCCTACAACTGTCGTGGAACTGTCGGCCTAACCGTGTGCTGTGGCCGACTGCCGTTGTCCTGGCAACCGATCGTCCGCAACGAATTTGGATATCCGGGACCTAATCCGGTGGGGATCCAATCCGGCTCGTAGTTCCGGGGACGTATCCGGCGAACTGCAATGGAGTCGGCGACAATCCCGTAAGGCTCCCAACCGATGTGGTGGAACGGGTGATCGGCACCCTTACCGTTGCTTCTACCGCGTACGCGGCGCCAGGGCGCCCAGGGCGTGGTCGAGCACGACTCATATCGACTCCGAGGGGATGCCAGGATGTCCAACGGGATCACCAGGACGGGACCCTCAGCTATCCTTCCCGACGACGGCGAGTCGCCGGGCTCGAGTACTTCGCGAGCAATTGACCGGGCGGTTCGACTGCTGTTCACGGTGGCGGAGGCCGAGGATCCACTCACTCTTTCGGAGCTCGGCCGCCGCAGCGGGCTGGCGAAGACGACTACCTTCCGGCTGTTGGGCACGCTGCACGAGCACCACCTCGTCATTCGCGAAGACAACCGCTACCGCCTGGGCCCACGACTGCTCGGGCTGATCTCGCCTCGGCGTCAACTGCCCCGCCCGATCTACCTCCCGCATTTGATCGACCTCCACAACGCCACCGATCTCACCGTCTGCCTCACTGTTCTGCGCGGCGCAGAGATCGTGCATCTGGACCGCGTATACGGCCACAATCGCATAGCCAGCCCGTCGGATTGGACTGACAGGGCGCCTGCACACTGCACGGCGGCCGGCAAGCTACTGATCGCTTATCGGCCCACGCCCGTCTGCTGGCCGCTGGACGCGATGACGGGTGCCACCATCACGACCCTGTCCGATCTCAGCCGCCAACTCGATGGGATACGTCAGGCCGGAATTGCCTACAGCAGAGGAGAATTGACACCCGAACTGGGGTGTATGGCTGTGCCGGTACTCGGCCGCACCCGCGCGCCGATAGCGGCTCTCGCCGTTGCCGGGCGCGACACGCACCTGGATGACGAGACCGTGGAAAAGCGCTTGCGCCGCACCGCCTTGTCACTATCGCGAGCGATGCGGGCCGCCATGCACCCGCACCCGACTGCCGCTTTGAGCCAGTGGTGAGGTGTTTTCGCCGACCTCGGGCCAAGGGCTGACGGGGCCACCGTGAGTCGCTTGGATTCCAACAACAGTTGGTGTGCGAATCCCAGTTGAGATCGCATCCGATCAGGCGTAACAGGTTGAGGTTGCTGACGTTTGGCGCGGTCGTCTACCGAACACGGTTCAATTGTCGGTAGCCGCACTGCCACGGGCGGTATTAGCTGCAGGAGGCCGCGCGGAGCCTGATCGGTCGGCGCCGCCGGTCGACAATGGTTGGAGTATCCCGATGTCGACTACACAATTGTCGAATCATGATGGTGACCAAGAGGTTTCGCATACCCATACGGCAATCTCGGTGCCGTTGCGGGAGCAGGTTGCCGCCTTGCGGCGTCTTGTCGAATCGGTGCGGCAGGGCAGTGACGAGCATGCGACGGCGTGGCAGCATGCGAAGGGCAAGCTGACCGCATTCGAACGTATCGAATTGCTGCTGGATGCAGGGTCGTTCACCGAGATTCAAGGTTTGCGCCGGCACCGGTCGACCGCATTCGGCTTGGACGATCGCCGACCATACGGCGACGGGGCGGTATGCGGGTGGGGGACGGTGGAGGGACGGTTGGTGTACGTATACGCCCAGGACTTCCGGGTCCTCGGAGGATCGCTGGGCGAGACACATGCGGCGAAGATCTGTAAGACGATCGAGATGGCGGTGGCCGCGGGGGCGCCGATCGTGTCACTGAACGACGGTGCCGGAGCGCGCATACACGAAGGGATCGTCGCACTGGCCGGTTACGGGCAGATCTTCCGGCGGACAGTGGCCGCCTCCGGGGTGGTACCGCAAATCAGTGTGATGCTCGGGCCGTGTGCCGGTGGGGCCGCCTACGCGCCCGCGTTGACCGATTTCGTGTTCATGGTTGCCGGCACCTCCCAGATGTTCGTGACCGGCCCCGACGTAGTGGAGGTCGTGACGGGTGAGCACGTCACCCACGACGAACTCGGCGGCGCCGATGTGCACGCCCGCATCTCCGGGGTCGCCGATTTCTGCTACGAGGACGAGGACGCCTGCCTGGCGGACGTTCGCTACCTACTATCGCTGCTACCGGCCAACCACACCGAGCAGCCACCGGTGTACGAGTGCACCGATTCCATGAACCGTCGGGAGCCGGCACTGACCGAACTCGTACCGCAGGACCCGCGGTTGCCCTTCGATATGCGGCAGGTGATCGCCGCGATCGTCGACGACGCCGAATACATGGAGTTGCACGAGAATTGGGCACCCAACATCCTGTGTGCTCTGGCCAGGCTGGGTGGCAGCACCATCGGTGTTGTCGCCAACCAGCCCCGGGTGCTTGCCGGTGTTCTAGACATCGCTGCCTGCGACAAAGTCGCGCGATTCGTCCAACACTGCGACGCTTTCAACATCCCGTTGGTCACGCTGCTGGACGTGCCGGGGTTTCTACCCGGCACCGTCCAGGAACACGGTGGCATCATCCGCCACGGCGCGCGTTTGCTCTATGCCTACGCGGACGCAACCGTGCCCCGTATCCAGGTGATAACCCGAAAGGCTTATGGCGGTGCCTATATCGTCCTGGACTCGCTCTCTATCGGTGCCGATCTGTCCTATGCGTGGCCGTCCAATGAGATCGCGGTCATGGGGGCCGAAGCGGCTTCGAACATCATCTTCCGCAAGCAAATCGCGAGCGCGTCCGATCCCGATCGCGAACGGGAAGCCTGTGTAAAGCGCTACCAGGATGAACTCATGCATCCTTACTACGCCGTCGAACGCGGACTCGTCGATGACCTGATCGACCCCGCCGACACCCGTCCCGTCCTGATTCGTGCATTGCGGGCTCTCGCGAACAAGCGCGCCTGCGTACCGCAGCGCAAACACGGGAACCCGCCGGCATGATTGCGGTCAATGGCGGGTCGATTCCGAACGACCCTGTGTACCAGAGGGTTACGCGAGTCCGGCCACGGTGAGCAGTTTGGTGAGATCTCGCCTGATGAGGTGATGGTCATGGCGGGAGAGTTTCTGCAGTGTGCGGTGTGCCATCCAGTCGTAGCGGATGTCTTCGGGGCAGGCGTGTTCAGCTTGCTGGAGTGCGAAGACGGCGGCGAAGTCTTCGCCACGCTGACCGTATGCGTAGGCCGTGGTCAGGTAGTACCGGACCACCAGGTCGGCCGAAGCGCCCTCGGGTAGGTCCACGCCCGCGGAAATTCTAATGGCGTCGTCGACGCGCCCCAACCGCAACGCGATATTCATTCCAGTGATGACCACTTCGGCCGGTCCGAAGCTGACTGTGTGGTCGGGCGTGTCAGAGTCAGGAGCCCCGGCGGGCCGGATGGGATCCAGTTTCTCGGCGATTTGGCTGGCTTCGGTCATGAAGGCCTCGGATCGGGTGAGGTCGCCGACACCGGCGGCACCTTCGGCAGCGACCAGTAGCAGGGCGCCGTGCACGGGGCCTTCGACCTGTTCCGGCAGCGCGGCTGCGGCGAGGCGCCGCGCTGCGGCGAGTGCGTAGTCACGGCTTTCGGCGTGGTAGCCCAGCGACAGCAGGGCGCTGGCGACATGCCAGGAACTCGTGGCGATGCTGGTCGGCTGCTCGGGTTGGGTCAGGATGCCGATCGGCCGGTCGGATACGAGCCAGGCCAGATGGTAATCGCCCACGCGGGTCAGCAGGAGTCGGGCAAGGTGATAGGCATCGACCAGAGCGCCGCCGGCTTCGGTTACCAGCCCACCCGGCGTCGTATGTGCGGCTGCGCGAATCGAGCGTGCCGCGACGAGCACGGCGGGCAGCCGGGCGGCGAGCTCGGTGTAGCGATGGGACGAACAAAACCAGGTGGTCCGGCACTGCTCGAGGGAGGTGCGTACCGAATCCAGTGTGGGCAATGGTTGTTCGGTGTCGGTGGCGAACGCGCGCGTGGAGGGATGGTCCATGATGGCCCGGTTGAGCGCGGTGAGCTCGAGATCCATCCCGCGTGCGACCGACCGGCTGGAGACCGGCCATCCGATCAGCTCCATCGGATCCTCGAAATGGAGGACTTCGGCTAGGCGGTAAGTGATTTGGATGCTGTCGAGGCGACTACCGCCGGACTCGATCTTGCGTAGCCACTCCTCGCTGCGGCCCGCCAGCTGGGCGACGACGCGCCGGGATAGCCCTAATCGGCGGCGGCGCAACTCGATTCGTTCGCCTACGGTGAGAACTCGGCCCGTCACTGTGAACCTTCCCGCAGTGGCTCGATCAGGTGTCACCGAACAGCAGACTTGATCTGTCCGAGTCCGATAGTCTAACCGAAAGACTCTGCCCTACAGCGTTTTTTGATAAGGACGTAACGTAGTACCGGGCAGTTGGCCAGTGAGTCGCCCATTCGCCAAAACCGGTACGCCCGCGACGATTACGTCATCGATACCTGTGGCAAGAAGGCGAGGATGTGCGTAGGTGGCGTGATCGCAGACGGTCGCGGGATCGATGACGGCCAGATCGGCGGCCTGGCCGCGGGCGATCGTCCCGCGGTCGCGGAGCCGGAATCGCCGGGCCGGGCGGGCTGCCAGATGTTCGACAGCTTGCTCCCAGGTCCAGTCGGACAGTTCCCGCACATAACGGCGCAGCAGCCGGGCAAAGGTGCCGTAACCGCGCGGATGTGGGCGCCCGCCGACATAAATGCCGTCCGATCCGCCCATGTGCGCACTGTGCCTGAGCAGTTCGCGCAGCGAGTCCTCGGTGTCAGGGAAATCGAACACCACCCCGGCGCACAGCGCAGTATCGACGAGCACCTCCGCATAGAAATCGGCCGGCCCGACACCGGCCAGGCGTGCTGCCTCGACCAGCCGCATTCCCACCGCCCATCCGTACTGTCTGCCGGGCACATGAGCGAGGGTGAGCCGACCCCACAGTGATGGGCAGGTCTCCGAGGCCAGCCGTTGACGCACTGCACGCTCGCGTAGCAGGTCGAGCGTGTGGTCGAGGTCGGCATTGGCGAGCCAGTCGGGCAGCATGCCGGCCAGGATGCTGCATCCTCGCAGGTACGGGTAGGTGTCGTAGGTGAGGTCGACCCCGACGGCCAATGCGGCGTCGACCAGGTTTATCAGCCGAGCACCTGGGCCGTGATAGTGCGAGATATGTACCGGTACTCCCGCCTGTCGGCCGATGGCGCCCGCCTCGGTCATGCCCAGTGCGGCCGTCTCGCCGTAGCCGCGCATGTGCGTCACATACGGTAGACCGCGCCGCGCGGCCGGTCGACACACCGCGGCCAGTTCGTCCGCTGTCGCGAACCGCCCCGGCAGGTATCCGAGGCCTGAGGACAGGCCTGCAGCACCCTGTTCGATCCCCTCCTCGACCAGGCGGACCATCGCCGCCAGCTGCTCGGTGTCGGGCGGCTTCGGCGAGCCACCCATCACGCTGTATCTGACTGTGCCGTGCGGCACGAGATATACGGTGTTCACCGCGGTCGTACGGTGGTATCCGGACAGGAGTTCGGCGACAGTGAGCCCAGGTGGTGGTGTCTGTGCCGGATCGCACGACCTTGTAGGCCTTGTGTGCACCACTTCGAGCGAGAGTGCCGAGATGTGTCTTCTCCCTGCCGGTTCGGCGAATTCTGGTCCGGCCTCATATCCGAGGAATCGCTCGGGTTGTCTCGCCTGGGTGCCATTGACTGCGCAGAAGTACCGCGACACCCACAACAGCGCTGCCGATGTCGTCGGCGCAAACGACAATCCATCCTGACCGAGCACGACGGTGGTCACCCCTTGCCGCAGCACCGCCAATTGCAGTGCGGGGTCCCCGATGAGCGCGTCACCGTGCATGTGAGTGTCGATGAAACCGGGCACGACATAGCGCCCCGCCGCATCGACCTCGGCTCGCGCATGGGCCCCGGACAGCGTACCGACCTCCCAGATCCGCCCGGCAACGACGGCAATGTCAGCGCGATAGCCTGGCCGCCCGGTGCCATCGAACACCGTGCCGCCTCGGACCAGCAGGTCGATTTGCGTCGATAACTTGATTTGCCGCTTGGTAACCAAATGGTGAACTATCGCCGATTCCAGTGGCGCACTCACGGTTGAAGCTGAGACCTTCACGGGGTGGCTATGGTGACCGATGTCGTCGTCGTAAGCGAGCTGACCGGGTTCCAGGGTTTGTCGGACCCTATCGCGCTGTACCGGGATGTCTTCGCACTGCGGCCAACAGACCCCGCACCGAGTCCGCGGTTGCTCGCGGCGCTGGCCCAAAACGGAGGTATCGCGCTCGGCGCCTACTCCGGTGGCGAACTGGTCGGCTTCTGCTATGGCTTCCTCGGCAAGAACCTCGCCGACGAATCCGCGCCGTATCACTACCTGGAGTTGATCGTGGTCCGAGCCGATCGACGTAACACCGGCATCGGCCGCCTGCTCATGTACCGCCTGCGCGAGGTGTGCTTGGACCACGGACTGCACACAATCCACTGGGCCTACGACCCGCTGCGAGTCGACAACGCCCACTTCTATCTCGATGTCCTCGGTGCTCGCGGCTGCCAATACATTCCCAACCTGTACGGCACCGAGACCACGGGACGCGACCGCGGCCACCGCACCGACCGCGTCATCGCCCACTGGAACCTGACCGCCTCCCGTCAGGACTGGCCCCAACCACCAGCCGGGGTGTGTCCTGGCGTTCCAACAATCGACACCGAGACCGACACCGTGCTGCTGGCCATGCCCACTGGCGAATGCTCTCCCGGACTCCAAGCTCAGATCTGCGTCACCTTGAAGGACTTGATCACGAGTGGATTCCAGATCGTCTCGTGCCGCACATCCGCTGACAATCTCACCGTCTACCGGCTCGTCGCCGATACCCTCCGGCGGGACCCCCATCGTCACGACGTACCTCCCCGCTCGGGTCCCAGCTGATCGGAGCCGCCCTAGAAGGCCCCGTCCAGGATCCTTTCGAATGAGACACCCCATCGAGGTCGAGCCATGACCATCTGGTCAGGCTTACGCACACCGATATTCCACCCCCTGAATCCGGTCCCTGAGGCCGGATTCCCGCGACCGCAATCTGCCCGAATCCATGCTAGGCGACCGTTCCGGGAGCTCTCCGCAGTCGATTGGGCCGCTGTGGGATGTGTATTTGTGTCACCGCTGCGGTCGCTATCCACCTGTCCAACGCGTGAACGATCCACGAGGCCAACCAGATTCGGTGATTTAGCAGCGAATCCCGTTGGGTGAGATACTTTTACCCGGCTGGAGATATTGTTGGCCGCGGAAGATTTGGCACGGTCGACACCGTGGTGGGCACTGGAAACGGAAACCTGGTCAACTGTCCCGACCAGGCAGCGGGTCGCGCAATTAGACGGACGGGGTCGTCGGTTTCGATGCGCTAACGCAGGGGGCCTCGCAGATCCTCGCCAAGACGAGTACCGGCGCCTGGTCGAACCCGTCTCCGGCACTTACCTGCAGCTCGGCGTGCCCGGGGTACGACTCAACCCGTTCGATCTGGAGCTCCGCACACGCGCCGACGGCCGCCGCAGCGCCCCGACCGACACCCGCACACGACAGAAACTGTTCCTAACCACCGTGATCCGTGTCCTGTTCAGTGAGCAGAGCCCCGACTAAAAGGTCCGCTGGATCCCATTGCATCGCCCGGAAGTCAGCAGTCGGAATCATGCTTGGATCGTGAAGCATCGACAACAGCGGGTGCTCGGTACCGGTGGGACCGCCGTCCCCCTCGCGCGCAACGACGTCGGCTGCGCTGAGCAGCCGCCCAAGGGAAAGCTTGCAACCGTCGGTAGCTACACCTTTCATTGGGCACCCCGCTTGTCATGGTCGTGGCTGATCCAGCCGGGTCGATCGTCCACCCAGATGTCAGGGCGTGCGATTTCCTGGCGGCTGATCCGCAGCCACAGCCCGGCCGTAGCCACGTTGTGGAGGCGGCACATCGTGATCGTGTCCGCGGCCTGAATCGTCGGATGTGGCCACCGCAGTTGCGGCGGAACCGGTGTGCCTACCGAATAATCGGGGGTCCATGCCTGGATCGTCGGTAACGCCCAGCCTGCCCACCTGCCGATGACCACTACCGGCGGCGGCACCCACACCGGACCGCGAATCCGCCACTTCTGCAACTTGGCGTACGGAACTCCGGATACCTCGGCGAACCGACGCAACCCGAGGAACCTTTGCGCGCCCACATCGCGGCGGGCGCGCTCGACGGGCATCGTGATCTCGACCGGCACGACCGCGAGGGTCATCGAGACCTCATTTCAGCCGGCGCGTCCGGCGGAATGACCCACCGAGCGTATGTCTGGTGCGGTTCGACCGTGATTACGTCCGCGACTGCGACCAACTGCGCGGGGATCTGCCCGCCGAAGTGCGCGAGGCTGGGCACGACCACAGCATCGGCACCGAGGCGACGTGCAACGTTGATCAGCCGTTGGATCGGATCGTCCGTATGTTGGGTAAACACAACGGTTTTGGCGAGGTCGTAACCGAGCCGCTTGGCTGTGGACCGGTTATTGGTCTCGTCCCAGGACTGACGCGCCCCCGAGATATCCGAACGCAGATATGCGATCGCCGTTGGTGAGCCGAGCATGCTCACCACCTCCCGGCTGTCACATAAGGGTGCGCGTGTTCGGCTTGGAGGCGAGCGTGAATGTCCGCGACCGTCGGTCCGCCGCGATGCTGGCCGGTCCGAGCGCCAATGACGCTTGTCGATACAGCTGCCGCCAGCGTCGCCGCAGCGAGCAGAATGGCAATGATGGCTTCCATGTCCAGGCACCTCTTCGGGTCCGCAGCGAGTCTCTGAAGGTGCCCCTGGTGCCGGGGGATTCTCGGTCCGCCGACCTTGCGGTTGCAGTGCGATCGATACGGAGCGGTCGACTGGTCCCTCCCGGCATCGGGGCTGTTCTTGACGTTAAGCTGCGGATCTTCATCGAATCTTCAAATTTTCTTCAAAATGAAGGTGCTACGTTGGACTGGTGAAGGAGAGCGATTCGGTAGGCGCTCGTATCGCCAAGTACCGGAAGATGCGCGGACTCTCGCAACATCAGCTCGTTGCCCGGACCGGCGCCAGCTACAGCATGATCAGCAAGGTCGAATCCGGTCACGCGACACCCAGCGCGGCAATGGTCGGGCTGATCGCGCAGGCCTTGCGGATCGACCCATCCCGCCTGTACAGCGAGGAAGAACACGAGCAAACCCTCGATATCCTGCCGATCATCCGCCGGACATTGGCAGCGGTCGATCTCATGGACGACGATCTCGAGCCCGAGCCGCTGGACCAGCTGCGCCCGCTGGTGACCCAGGTTGCGAAGTGGCGGCGAGGTGCCCAGTACCGCAAGGTCGCCGAGGTGCTCCCCGACCTGGTCGACCGGCTGCTCGTCACCGCCCGCGAAGAAGGTGAGCCTGCGTACGCGATGCTCACCGATACCTACAGGGCGGCGAACTCGTTGTCGCACAAGCTCGGCTACAACGACCTTTCGATGACGGCGACCGAGCGGATGGAGTGGGCGGCAACGAAATCCGGCGACCCGCTTCGCCTGGCCAGCGCCCATTTCGTGAAAGCCTCGACGCTTGCACGGATCGGCGCGACCCGGCAGGCCATGCGGTTGCTGACCCGGTCCATGGCCGATATCGAGCCGATGATCGGGTCCGATCCGATTGCCATGGCGGTATACAGCACACTGCACATGAAAGCGGGAGCCATCGCGGCGACGGTCACGGACGCCGATACCTCTCGAATGCACTTCGCCGAAGCGGCGAGACTCGCCGAGCAGTTCCCCGAAGGTGTCGTTTACGACACGGTGGCTGGCGCAACCAACGTGCGGTTTTACCGAGTCGGCGCCGAGGTGGATCTCGGCGACGCGGGCCGCGCGGTCGAAATCGCCAAGGACACACGTCTACCCACCACCAAGTCGGCGGTCGGCGCCGAGCGGCAAACCTATTTCTGGCTCGATACCGCGCGGGCGCATTTGCTGGCTGGGAACCCCGACGCAGCCATCGAAGCCCTGTTGGAGTCGCGCGCGGTCGCGCCCGAGCATTTCCGATCCAACCCGACCGTGAAAGCGGCAGTGCGAGCGGTCGCCGATCAGCAACATCGCACGAGCGACGCTCTCCGATCGCTTGCGGACTCAGCAGGAGTTGCAGACTGATGCAGTACAAGCCTGGCGAATTGTTCCATGGTGCCGCGCCCTACTATGCCCGATACCGGCCCGGATACCCGCCGCAGTTCTTCGCCGAACTTCGGAAGCGGTTGGACCTGAACGGAACTCAACAAGTCCTCGACCTCGGCTGCGGTACCGGACAGATCGCGATACCGCTGGCCCCTGCCGTCGCCACGGTCTACGCGGTCGACCCAGACCCGGGCATGCTCGCCGAGGGCAAGCGCACCGCGGGCGAAATCGGAAACGTCGAATGGTTGCGCGGCGACTCCCACAAACTGAGCGCGCTGAATCTTCCAGTGCTGGACGCGGTCATCATGGGCAAGTCGTTTCATTGGACCGACCGTGCCGCATTGCTGTCGGACCTCGACACAATGGTCAGGC
Source organism: Nocardia sp. JMUB6875 (assembly GCF_041154655.1). Taxonomy (NCBI): domain Bacteria; kingdom Bacillati; phylum Actinomycetota; class Actinomycetes; order Mycobacteriales; family Nocardiaceae; genus Nocardia; species Nocardia sp. JMUB6875. The sequence continues at coordinate 872 of NZ_BAAFGR010000197.1, read as the reverse complement.
CGAATGGCGCGGTGGTGGTGGTAACCGGAGAACTGCACGACGCTGCCGCCACTGCGCCGTGGGACGACTTGGTCGCGTCCCTGCGCACCGAGTACCTCGGTGCGCAACGTCGCGCCGGTTCCGGCGCCTATCAGCGCACCGAGGAATCCCACTCTGACGTACTGGCCCGTTCGCCGTTCGGCGACGTCGAAACGCTCGGCTGGCAATGGAACATCGAGCGCGAGGTCGACGAGATCGTCGGCCTGCAATTCTCCTACTCCTATTCCAGCCCAGCCCAATTCGGTTCCGACGAGCGTTGCGCGGCGTTCGCCGCCGAGCTCCGCTCAGCACTGCTCAACCGCTACCCCGCCGGAGTGGTGACCGAACCCCACGCCATCGAGGCGCTGATCGCCACCCGCCCAATAGCCGATTAGATCCTCTTGTCCCAGCAGAACATTGGGATGTCGGCAAATGGTAGGCCAGCGCACTCTGACTGTGCCAGTCGAGGTTTGAATCCTCGCATCCCAGCGTTGGCCCAATGGCGTAATGGCAGCCGCACCTCACTCAAAATCAGCTGTCTTCGGACGTGGGGTTGGAGTCTTCTTGGGCTACAGACGGCGTCAGGGTTATTCCTCCGCCTTGCTCGGCGTCTCGCTCTTGTCGTCCCTGCGCCACCGTCGTTTCCACGTGGCAGCGAGACGGTGTACGTCAGCGCCGAAGACCGTTCGAGTCCGAGGCCGCCAACCTGTTCTTCCAAATGGTTTCGTCCTGAGATGAGCGGGCTGCCAGCGGACGCTGAATAATCCGGGTGGGCGGACATGTGAGTCCGGGCTGGCGGACATGATTTCTCCGGATGGGCGGACATCTGGATCTCCGGGACACGCCTGATAAAT
>NZ_BAAFGR010000196.1:0-12662 GCF_041154655.1 Nocardia sp. JMUB6875 | reverse complement strand
CGCGCAGGGTCTGGCCCAGATCGGAGCCCTCGATGAGCTCCATATCGATGTAGAGGCGGCCGTCGAGTTCGCCGAAGGAGTGGATGGGACACACGTGCGGGCCGCGCAGGCGCGCCGCCAGCCGGGCTTCCCGCTCGAACCGCCGCCGGTAGTCCTCGTCGCCGGCCAGCTCGACGGGCAGGAGTTTGAGCGCCACCTCTCGTTCGAGGTGCGTGTCCTGGGCGAGCCACACCTGACCCATGCCGCCCCGGCCCAGCAACTTGACGAGTCGATAGTGGCCGAGTTTGCCGTCCCCCGGCACCTGTCCTCCCCAATGCTCGAGTGCGAGGTGCTCAGCATACGGCGACATGGCTCGGAACGGCACCGGGCCGAACCCCCGCTTAATTAACCAAGAATTCGCTATCTCGCGGCGCGGTGCCTTTGCCCGAGCCACCTGTTTCGAGCAGCATCCGAGCGCATGGCGACGAATCGGTTGAATCCGCCCGGCGACATTCCCGACACCGGGATCCCCGCAGCGCTGACCGGGTCCATGACCATGGCCGAGCAGTACGAGTGGCATCGCGGGTATCTGCGCAAACGGCCTGTGTCACGGCGCAATTTCTTGCGGGGTTCGGCCGCGGCCGCCGCGGTGGCCGCGGCGGGGGTGTCGCCGTTCGCCGAGCGCGCCTACGCCGAGGACGCGCAACTGGGCGTGGCCGGTCGGCATGTCGGGTTCGGTGGGGATGCGGCGAGTCAACTGCGGTTCAGTGCGCAACTTTCGCGCAATCCCAATGGGACCAAGGTGTTTCTCGATCACGGGCCCACGCCGCTGCTGGGCGGGACCGTCGAGGCGGAGGTGCGGAATCTGGTGACGCGGATTCCGTCGAGTGATGGCGGGGTGCTCGCGGCCGAACAGTTCTATGTGCACGCGCCGGTGGACGGGTTGCCGGGGCGGATGCCGCATTTCTATCGGTGGCGGACCGGGGACGGGTTCAGCGGTGATATTCGCGCGGCGTCCACGGCCATGCCGAGCGTGCGGAATGCGGTGCTGCCGTTCCGGTTCACGATGATGGGCGATCAGGGGACCGACGAGACTCCCACGCAGCCTCCGGGTCTGGTTCCCGGTGAATACGATGACCGCTACTACAAGCCCGACAACGATCCGGCGGCCCCGCACGCGGCCAACATCATGCGTCAGATCGACGCCTGCAAGCCGGATTTCCATGTTCTGGCGGGTGATATCGCCTATGCCGACCCGTCCGGCGCGGGCAAGCCGCCGCGGTTCGTCGCCTCCGGCGGCACGCTGCCCGACGGGTTCGACAAGTTCAATCCGTACGTCTGGGACGTGTATCTGGGCGCGATCGAATCCAGCGCCTCGGTCACACCGTGGATGTTCGCGACCGGCAACCACGACATGGAGGCCGCCTACGACACCCACGGCTACGGCGGGCACATGGCGCGGCTCGACCTGCCGGGCAACGGGCCCGCGGGCTGCCCGTCGGTCTACTCCTTCACCTACGGCAATGTCGCGGTGCTGTCCCTGGACGCCAATGACATCTCCTTCGAGATCAAGGCCAATACCGGCTATTCGGGCGGCGGCCAGAACGGTTGGGTGGAGCGGACTCTCGCGGCCTACCGCGCCGATCCGAACATCGACTTCCTGATCTGTTTCTTCCACCATTGCGCCTACTCCACCACCGATTCCCACGCCAGTGACGGCGGCGTGCGCGACGCCTGGTGCGCGCTGTTCGACCGGTACCAGGTGGATCTGGTGCTGCAGGGACACAATCACATCTTCGAGCGCACCGACCCCATCCGCGGCAATGCGGCCACAAAGGTGGCGGGCGACAATTCGATCGTCTACCCCGAGACCGACGGCACCGTCTACTACACGGTCGGTGGTGGCGGCCGCCCCCGCTACGGCTTCCAGCCCGGATCGCCGGAGACCTACCGCGGCCACGAGGTCGCCGACACCACCGTCCCGAACAGCTTCGTGTGGACGCCGGACGGCGGGAAGCAGCCGGAGGTCGCGCCGTGGTCGCGGGTGCGGTTCCGCAACTACTCGTTCATCCGTGTGGACGTGCGGCCCGGGTTCTTCGCCAGCGAGATGGATGTGGTCGCGGTGGACGAGTACGGGCGCGAATTCGATCGGGTGACCTATCGCAGGCAGGTGCGCGGCTGAGGTAGTCGAGCCGGACCGGGAATTCCGGCTTGACCGGCGCTCCCCGGTGCGGTCGAATTCACCTCGCAGCACAGCGTTTCCATCCACCGAGGAGCACCCGTGGCCAGCTCAGAGCCCGCCGATACTTTCGACCTGTGGGACCGGGACGGTGACGGGCTCATCTCCGCCGACGACATCCTGGCCGGGATCACCGCCCTGGGCCTGGAGATCGATGCCGAGGCGGTGGAGCGGCTGGTCGCGGCCGCCGACACCGACGGCGACTGGATGGTCTCGCGCGCCGAGTTCGAGGCGGCGCGGCTGGGGCGTGATCCCGAGATCACCGATGCCGACGCGGCTTTCGAGACCTTCGACGTCAATCACAACGAGCTCATCGAGCTCGACGAGCTGGAGTCGCTGCTGCGCACCTGCCCGGGCCTGTCCGACGAATCGGCCGAAACCCTGCTGGTGGCCGCCGATCTCGACGGCGACGGATTCCTCTCGCGCGCCGAGTTCGCGGCCCTGCTGTCCCGGCTCGCGCAGTAGCGAGCCGGATCCGATTGCGGCCGTTCAGATCTCCTGCAGTTTGCGCTTGAGCACCTTGCCGGTGGGATTGCGCGGCAGCTCGTCCAGGAACACCACCTCGCGCGGCACCTTGTAGCGGGCCAGATTCGACTTCACGAAGTCCCGGACCTGCTCCTCGGTGAAGGTGTGGCCGTCGTGGACGACCACGAAGGCCTTGAGCCGCGCACCGAACTGCTCGTCGGGCACGCCGAGGACGGCGGCCTCGCGCACCGCCGGATGCGTGTAGAGCAGCTCCTCGACCTCCACGGGGAAGACGTTCTCGCCGCCCGAGACGATCATGTCGTCATCGCGGCCGTCGATGAAAAGCCTTCCGGCACGGTCGAAGTGGCCGACATCCCCGGAGGACATGAGGCCGCGGATGATCTCCTTGTGGCCGCCGCCGGTATAGCCCTGGAACTGGATGGAATTGCCGACGAAGATGCGGCCGGTCGCGCCGTTGGGTACCGCGCGGCCCTGCTCGTCGAGGATCTCCACCCGCGCGCCCAGCACCGGCCGGCCCACGCAACCGGGCTCCTCGGCCAGATCCTCGGGGGTGGCGATGGTGGCGTAGGCGACCTCGGTCGACCCGTAGAGGTTGTAGACCACCGGCCCGAACGCGGCGGTCACCTCCCGGCAGAGCTGCGCGCCCAGCTGCGAACCGGCCACGAAGATGATGCGCAGCGCCGACAGGTCGTGCCCGGTCAGCGCGCGGCCGCCCAGGTCCATCATGCGATTGAGCATGACCGGCACCACGATCACGGTGGTCGCCCGATGCTCGGCCATGGAGTCGATCGCGGCCTGCGGGTCGAAGCGGCGGCGGATCACCAGGGTGGAGCCGAAGCCGAGAGTCAGCATGGCGCAGGCGAATCCGAGCGTGTGGAACATGGGGGCGCAGCATTCGGTCACCTCGTTCACCCGGAACGGGACCTTGGACAGCAGACCGCCCAGGGACAGCAGCGATTTCGGCTCCGCGCGCGGGGCGCCCTTCGGGGTGCCGGTGGTGCCGCTGGTGAGCAGGATGATCCGCGGTTCCGCGCCGGGTGCGGGCGGGGCGTCGGAAGACGCCGTGGCGATGAGGAATTCGAGGCTGTCCTCGCGCGGCTCGTCGGTCCAGGCCCGGTAGCTGCCGCGCCGCGGGTGCACCTCGTCGAGCATGTGGGCGTACTCGTCGTCGTAGACGAGCAGGTCGGTGCCCTCGCGGGTGGCGACATCGCGGATCTGCGGGCCCGCGAAATCGGTGTTCAGCAGAATGATCTTGGCGCCGCACTTGGCGGCCGCGAAGACGGCGTCGATGAGCCCGCGATGGTTGCGGGCCAGGATGGCCACGCCCTCACGGGGTTTCAGCCCGCGCTCGCGCCAGGCATTGGCCAGCCGATTGGACCGGTCCTCGAGTTCGGCGAAGGTCAGCTCCCCCAGCTCGTCGATGACCGCCGTCCGCGCGCCGTACCGGGCCGCCGACAACCGCAGCCCCGCGGCGAGCGTCCCGTACCGCAGCATGGCCGTGGCCGCCGACAACAACACCGCCGGCGATTCGACCCGGGCCAGTCCCGCCCCCACCGCCAGCCGCGCCGATTCCGCCTCCAGATAGGCCCGCTCCCCCAGCGACCTGATCAACCCGAGCGTCATGCGCACCCCGATTCCAACACCCCGGACCTCCTCGTCCACCCCTGCATTGCGGGCATCCGCCCTCAAACTAACGGTACGGACCCGCCCCCGCGACCGGAACCGTCCGCCGTCCCACGGGTTGGTCCCTTTTCGACCATGACCCGTCCCCTTTTGACCTCGCCGACCACCCCCACCAGCGCCGACGATCTATCCCATGACAACGATCACCGACCCCGCCGCCCTCCCAGCGCTTTTCGAGGCCCGCCTCAACGCCGGGGACATCGAAGGCGTCCTGTCCCTCTTCACCCCCGACGCCACCATGCGCACCACCACCGGCGCCATCATCTCCGGCCGCGACGCCCTCCACCACGAAATCTCCGGCACGGTCGCCGCGCAGGGCCGTCTCACCAATGTCCCCCGCCACATCCTCGACGGCGGCGACACGGCCCTGCTCGTCACCGACTGGACCATGGAGATCACCACTCCCGACGGCACCCGCATCGCCCCCACCGGCACCACCGCGAACGTCGCCCGCCGACTCCCCACCGGCGAATGGGGCTTCGCCGTCCTCAACCCCCTCGGCACCGCCTGACCCGTGGTTCAGGCGGGCAAGGCGGCTCGGGCGGCGAAGGTGGAGGCGGCGAAGACCATGGGGCCCGCCCATTTGTCGGGGCCGTCGCCTACGGCGAGGTGGGAGGCCGCCGCGCCGCCATAGATGAAGAAGAGGCCGGCGTAGGCCCATTCCTTGGTGCGGGGGTGGCCGGGGGTGAGGATGGCGGCCAAGGCAGCCACTTTGGCTGCGCCGAGGATGGTGGCGAAGTAGTCGGGGTAGCCGAGTTTGTCGAAGACGTCGCGGACGTAGGGGATTCGGGCGAGGTCCCAGTAGGAGCCGACAGCGGTTTCGGCTACGACGGCGGTGGCGGGGAGCCATTTGGCCAGCTTCGCGAATTGCGTTCCACGTGAACGGATTGTCGAGTTGACGGTCATTTGGGTTGCTCCTGATATCGGGTTACGAAGAGTGATCGGTGGGGCCTCAAGCCACGCGCGCGCTGGACGCGCTCCGGGCGGCGCGGTGCAATACCGCTGCGAGGCGGGCGTTTTCGGGGGCGTTGAAGGCGAAGGCGGCGCGGCGGCGGGTGTAGCCGTAGGTGAGGCCGGTGTGCGGGTCGGCGAAGCCGTCGGACCCCGCGGAGCCGGTGTGGCCGAAGGCGTGGACGCCGAGGAAGGGGTGGATCAGGCCCTTCGCTTCGAAACCCAGCGCGTACGGTGCGTTGTCGCCGCGCACGAGATCGGTGCCGCCGGAATGGATCTCGGAGATCACGGCGATGGTGTCCAGGGAGAGCAGCGGCGGGCGGTCGTCGAGGCCGGAGATCGCGGCCGCGTACATCGCCGCCAGGCCGCGCGCACTGCCGACCCCGCCCGCCGAGGCCTGACCGAGCCGCCGCAATCGCGGATCGTTGGGCAGCGCCATGACATCGGCGGGGGTGAAGCCGCGGGCATTCAGGTTGTAGGCGATGCCCGGGATGCTATGCGCCGCCGGGGAATTCGCCGCGAACGCGGCCTCGGCCGCCGGATCCGCCCGCCACGGCAGGATGGGGAGGTATCGGGCGTCCAGCGTTTCGGGCAGGCCGAGGTACACGTCCAGGTCGTACGGGGCCCGGATGCACTCCTCGAACAGGTCCTGGGTGGTGCTGCCGGTGATCGCGCGCACCACCTGGCCGATGATGGCGTAGGTGACGAACCCGCCGTAGCCCTGCGCGGTGCCGGGTGCGAAGTAGGGTCGCTGTCCCACCAGGCGTTCCGCGATGACCTGGTCGTCGGCCAGGTCGGCGACGGTGAATCCGCCGTCCGCGCCGAGCACGCCGGAGCGATGCACCAGCACGTCCCGCACGGTGATGCGGTCCTTGCCCGCCGCCGCGAACCGCGGCCAGTACTCGGCCACCGGCCGATCGACGTCGAGCTCGTCGTCCTGGATCAGCAGCGCCACCACCAGTCCGGCCGCGCCCTTGGTCGAGGAGTGCAGCCCGGTCAGCGTCGTGCCGGTGACTTCCGGTCCGGCCCACAGGTCCACCACCTTCCGCCCGCGCAGGTACGCCGCGAGCTGCGCGCCGGACTGTCCGTCCTCCTCCGCCACCACCGCGGCGAAGGCCGCGCGCACCTCCTCGAACCCGTCGGCGACGGTGCCTTGTATCCCGTTCACAGTGCAGTCCTTTCGGATCGTGTTCTGCTGCACTGACGTACGACAGCGGGAAAAGGTGACTCCGACCGGCGGATGTCACCATTTCCGCGCGCGCTTCGTCATCGATGGGGGACACATCGACGACGGAGGATTCGCGTGGACGACGCTCAGTACCTGGCGGACCGGTTCGAAGAGCACCGCACCCATCTGCGGGCGGTCGCGTACCGGATGCTCGGTTCGGTCACCGATGCCGACGATGCGGTGCAGGAGGCGTGGCTGCGGCTGTCCCGCGCCGCCACCGGCGAGATCGGGAACCTGGGCGGCTGGCTCACCACGGTGGTCGGCCGGGTCTGCCTGGATGTGCTGCGGACACGCAAGATCCGGCCCGAGGAGCCGCTGGAGGCGGCGCATCTGCCCGACCCGATCGTCTCCAGCACCGCCGCCCCGGATCCGGAACAGGAAGCGCTGCTGGCGGATTCGGTCGGGCTGGGCCTGCTCATCGTGCTCGAGACGCTGAGTCCGGCCGAGCGGCTGTCCTTCGTGCTGCACGACATGTTCGCCATGCCCTACGAGCAGATCGCGCCCATCGTGGACCGCACCCCGCAGACCGCGAAAAAGCTTGCCAGCCAAGCCCGTCGCCGGGTCCAGGGCGGCGTCCCGACGCCGGAGCCGGACCGGGTCCGGCAGCGCCGCGTGGTGGATGCCTTCCTGGCGGCGGCCCGCGAGGGCGACTTCGAGGAATTGCTGACCATCCTCGATCCGGAGGTGGTGTTGCGGGCGGATTCCGGCACCATGCAGCTGGTGCGCGGGGCCACCGCGGTGGCGAGCCTGGCCGAGACGTTCCGGCGCATGGCCGCCTTGTGCGTCGGCTATCCGGCGATCGTCAACGGCGGCGCGGGGATGGTGAATACCGCTGACGGCGAACCGTTCTCGATCATGAGCTTCACGGTGGTCGACGATCGCATCGCCGCCATCGATATCTTCTCCGACCGGGAGCGACTGGCCCGCCTCGACCTGTCGGCCGTGCTGGTCTGAGGTGATGACGCGCGAACCGCGCCGCCCGAATGCGGGCGACGCGGTTCGAGTGAGCTCGGGACGTGCCGCTCAGGACAGCGTGACGACGGTCAGCGAGCCGTCGGCGTACTGCGCGCGCAGCCGCTTCTTGTCGAACTTGCCGACACTGGTCTTCGGCACCTCGTCGATGAAGGTCCAGTGTTCGGGCAGCTGCCACTTGGCGAATTTGGGCGCCAGGAAGTCGCGCAGCTCTTCGGGTTTCGCCTCCGAGCCCGCGGCCAGCACGATGGCGACCAGCGGCCGCTCGTCCCACTTCTCGTCCGGGACACCGATGACGGCGGCCTCGGCCACGGCCGGATGACCCATGACGGCGTTCTCCAGATCCACCGAGGAGATCCACTCGCCGCCGGACTTGATGACGTCCTTGGAGCGGTCGACCAGGGTGAGGTAGCCGTTGGGGCTGATCTTGCCGACATCGCCGGTGCGCAGCCAGCCGTCGTGGAACTTGTCCGGATCGACCTCGCCGCCCGACGGCGAATAGTAGGAGCCGGTGATCCAGGGCCCCTTGACCTCCAACTCGCCCAGCGATTCTCCGTCGTTCGGGACGACGGTGCCGTCGTCGCCGACCAGGCGGGCCTGCACCCCGGCCGGGAAGCGGCCCTGGGTGTAGCGGTAGGCCCACGCCTCGTCGCCCTCGGCGCCTGCGGGCGGGTGCGCGACCGAGCCCAGCGGGGAGGTCTCGGTCATGCCCCAGGCGTGCAGCAGCTTGACCTGGTGGCGCTCCTCGAAGGCGCGCATCATCGACGGCGGCACCGCCGCGCCGCCGACCACGCAGGTACGCAGGTACGAAATGTCCTGCGGCTGAGCCTGCAACGCGGCCAGCACGCCGCCCCAGATGGTCGGCACGGCCGCGGCGAAGGTCGGCTTCACGGCGGCCATCATCTCCAGCAGCGGTGCGGGCTGCAGGAAGCGGTCGGGCATGAGCACATTCGCGCCCGACATGAGCGCGGCGTACGGGATGCCCCAGGCGTTGGCGTGGAACAGCGGCACGATGGCCAGCACATTGTCCGCGGCGGTGAAGCCCATGCCGTTGGGCGAGATCACCTGCATGGCGTGCAGCCAGTTGGAGCGGTGGGAGTAGACGACGCCCTTCGGGTCGCCGGTGGTGCCGGAGGTGTAGCACATGCCCGCGGCCGAACGCTCGTCGATGACCGGGAAGTCATAGGTGTCGGGCTGGGCGGCAAGCAGTTCCGCGTAGGAGTGCACGGTCACGCCCTCGGGCGCGGTCAGCGCTGCGGCGTCGCCATTGGCGACGATGACGTGGCGCACCGTCTTCAGATTCGGCAGGTACTGGGCGAACATCGGCACCAGCGAGCCGTCCACGATGACCACCTGGTCCTCGGCGTGGTTGGCCACATACACCAACTGCTCGGGGAACAGTCGGATGTTCAACGCGTGCAGCACCGCGCCCATGGCGGGCACGGCGATGTAGGCGACCATGTGCTCGTTGTTGTTCCACATGAACGTGCCGACCCGGTCGCCGACGCCGATACCCAGGTCACGCAGGGCATTGGCGAGGCGGGCGGCGTCCTGGCCGATCTCGCGATAGGTCTGGGTGCGCACGCCGTCGCCGGTCCAGGTGGAGACGTGGCTGTCGCCCTGGAAGGTGGAGGCGTAGCGCAGCAGTGTCGCGAGTGACAGCTGCTCATCCTGCATGGTGCTCAACATTTCCCAACCGCTCCTTGCATGTACCTACTGGGGAGTGAACTGAGTCACTTGCGGCGAGCCTAGCCGAATTCGGACACCGTCGAATCTGCTCCCGCGTGCGGCATGGAACTAGACCACTGGTTTCGCAAGATACGGGTAACTCACCGGGTACGTCCAAAATCGGTGACGCTCCCCACCGCCGGCACGGGTGCGAGATCGGTGACGGCTCTCAGCCGCCCGCTGAAGCCGCGGAGAGGCGGGGCAGGCTGCGGACGACGAACCCCACCCTCGTCGTCCGCAGCCCGGGGGCCGACCCGCCGCCGCCCAACACGGCGACGGTCCGGCATCGCGGTCCCGATCAGCGTTCGGCGTGCTACGACACCCCCTGCGGCGACGCAGAATAGCCAATCACTAACCAGGACAAGCAAATTGAAGCAAAGACTTCCGTGAATATATTGAGTGGGACACCGGGCTGTCCAGTCGAGGACAAGGTCGCAGGTCAGGCCACGCTCACTGACCCGGACAGCGCGCTGTGAGGGCGGTAACCGGGCGCTTACTTGTCCGGAAGCGGGGCCAACATACGGCGCGTGGCCGAAAATACCGATTCACTGTCCGGCGATGTCTTCGGGACCAGCCAGAACGCGCCCTACCGTTGCTGATATGCAGCGAGAGCCGTCCGTTCTGATCATCGGCGCCGGGTTCGCCGGACTGGGCATGGCGCTGGAATTGCGGCGCCACGGCCTGAACAACTTCACCATTCTGGAGAAGGCCGCCGACCTGGGCGGCGTCTGGCGCGAGAACACCTATCCGGGCGCGGCCTGCGATGTGCCGTCACCGCTGTACTCGTGGTCGTTCGAGCCGAAAACCGATTGGCCGCGCCGGTTCTCGGAGCAGCGCGACATCCACGCGTACATGCGCGCGGTCGCCGAGAAGTACGACCTGCCCGCCAAGATCGAGTTCGGCACCGAGGTGGTGGACGCGGAATTCGATGAGCAGGGCGGCATCTGGAAGGTGCGGACTACCGACGGCGTCACGCACGTGGCGGACGTGCTCATTCCCGCGGTCGGGCAGCTCTCCCGCCCGGCCATGCCCAATCTGCCCGGCATCGACACCTTCACCGGTGCGGCGTTCCACTCGGCCGAATGGGATCACTCGGTGGATCTCACCGGCAAGCGGGTGGCCTGCATCGGCACGGGAGCCAGTGCGATTCAATACATTCCGCGGATCCAGCCGCAGGTCGAGCACCTCACCCTTTTCCAGCGGTCGGCCGCCTGGGTGCTGCCCAAGTTCGACACCGAGTACACCGGACTGCATCACGCGCTGTTCAAGTACGTGCCGGGGACGCGGCTGGCCGAGCGGTTCGCCATCTGGTCCTTCTTCGAGGTGCTGGCCCTGGCGCTCACCGATATTCCGGCTATGAAGGCGCCGGTGATCGCCATCGCCGACCGGCACCGCGAGAAGCAGGTGCCCGATGATGCCTTGCGCGCCAAGCTGACTCCCGACTACGCGGCGGGCTGCAAGCGCGGGCTGTTCTCCAACGAGTACTTCCCGGCGCTGGCCCAGACCAATGTGAGTGTGGAGACGACGGCCATCGAGGCGGTGACGCCCAACGGAATTCGCACCGCCGACGGGGTGGAGCATCCGGTCGACGTGATCGTCTACGGGACCGGATTCAAGGGGACCGAATTCCTCGCGCCCATGAATATCTATGGGCTGCAGGGGCGCAAGCTCGCCGACGAGTGGTCGCCGGAGGGGGCACGGGCGTTCCTCGGGATGTCGGTGCCGGGCTTCCCCAACCTGTTCATGATGTACGGGCCCAACACCAATGTGGGGTCGGGTTCGATCATCTACATGCTGGAGTCGCAGGCCCGCTATATCCGGCAGGTGGTCGAGTACCTGGGCGCGCGGCCGGGGCGTTTCCTGGCCGCGAAGACCGATGCGGAGCAGAACTGGGACGACTGGCTGCAGCGGCGGTTGAAGGACACACCGTGGAATTTCTGCTCGAGCTGGTACCGCAACGCGTCGGGTCGGATCACCAACAACTGGCCGGGGGCGACGGTGCTGTTCCGTTGGAAGACAAGCAGGTTCGCGGCATCGGACTATGACGAGGGGCAGGCCGCGCGGCGGTAGCGGCTCGGCGGGCCGGTCGGCGGCCTTGACTCTCCCCGGCCACTGTCTGAGACTGTTCTCAGTCCGGCGTTAGATCGTCTGGGACGCAGGCGGCACCGCCGGGTACGAACCCTCGGAGGTCCCGATGCCGCTGACCACCGCCGCCATCCCGGTCGAATCCCTGGCCGAGCGCACCGGCCGCTGGGCCCGGGAATGCCTCGAATGGTCGAAGGTTCCCTTCCTGCCCTCCGGTGAGCGGGTCGGCCGGGTCTACGACATCGTCGGGCCGCGCAATCTGTTCGGCGAGGACTCGCTGTTCATCAATCTCGGCTACTGGCGCGAGCACCCCACCACTCTCGACGAGGCCAGTCGCGACCTGGCGCGTCTGGTGGCGCGCGAGGCCGAGCTGGGGCCCGGCGACGTGCAGCTCGACGTCGGATTCGGTTACGGCGACCAAGATTTCCTGTGGGCCACCGAATTCGGCCCGAAGCAGATCATCGGCGTGAACGTCGCCGTCGAGCAGATCGAGATCGCCACCCGCCGTGCCGCCGAGCTGGGCCTGTCCGACCGCATCCGCTTCGAATACGGCTCCGCGGTCGACCTGCCCCGCCCCGACGCCTCCTGCACCAAGGTCACCGCCCTGGAATCCGCCTTCCACTTCCCTTCCTACGCACGCTTTTTCGCCGAGGCGTACCGCGTCCTGGAGCCCGGCGGCCGACTCGTCACCGCCGACATCACCGTCCGCAACGACCAGCGCCGCTACCGAAAGCTGCTCACCACAGCCGGTTTCACCGACGTCACCACCTACTCCATCCGCCGCGACGTCTACCCGCCCCTGGCCCGCCACCTCGGCAAGCGCCTGCGCGATCCGGACATGCGCCGCGTCAATCCCGTCCTCCGCGCCACCTTCAGCCGCCCCGGCCTGCTCGCCTGGGGCCCGTGGGCCGACTACATCATCGCCATCGCGACAAAGGCATAGCCGCCAAGGCATAGATCGAAGCTATGGCCGCATAGAAAATAGGTGTCTACCTGGGCCACCGCCCCGACCGCAGACTGAACTCATGATCAGCCAACGCCGCCGCCCCAACTTCCCCGAGTGGCTCGGCTACACCGTCGGCCGTCCCCTCCCCGCCGACCTTCGTGACTGGGTCCTCCACGACCTCACCGGAAAGCATGCCTACGCAAGGCATCTCACCCGCGGCATGATCCCCTTCCTCCCCATCTTCGCGGTATTCCTCCTGGCCTTCCCAGGCCCCTTCTGGATCCGCGCCGCCATGACCCTCCTCTCCCTGATCTTGGCCCTCTTCTACTGCGCCGCCTACATGGCCCCCAACCGAGCCCACCGCC
>NZ_BAAFGR010000195.1:0-12782 GCF_041154655.1 Nocardia sp. JMUB6875 | reverse complement strand
GTCGGGGGTAGGCGATTGCGTTGGCTGCCAGGCCAGAACGAGCATGGTGGGGTCGGCGGCCAGGACCGGTGGGACGAGGGTGGCGTGCCCTGCTGCGAGCCAGCGCAGTCCGGCGGCTTCGGCGGTGAGGGCGGTGGAGGGGGTGTCGTCGTGGAGGGCTTTGACGAATAGTTCGCGGCCGTCGGTGGTTTCGGCGCGGTGCAGGGTCCAGGCGTGGCTGCGGCCGAGTGGGTGCACGCGGGCGATGGGGGTGCCGGTGAGGTGGGCGAGGTGCGCGGGCACGTCCATGGGTTCTCATTGTGCGGGATGAACACCCCAGCGCGGACCGACTAGTCGGGACTGGCACGCCCAGCCGATTCGGTCAGTCGGCAGGGGTGACGGAGATGAGGTCGCGGAGCAGGGTGGCGGTGGCGGGGTCGGCGGGGAAGAAGGATTCGATGGCGAGTTCGGCGACGGTGACGTTCATGGGTGTGCCGAAGACGGTGGTGGCGCTGACGAACGAAAGGTCGTGCCCATCGTGGCGCAGGCGCAGCGGGACGACGGCCTGGTCGGGTTCGGGGAGGCCCGGTACTTCCTCGCCGCCGGGGTAGGCGCGCAGTTCTTCCAGCAGCGCGATGAGTTCGGGTGCGCCGGTGACCTCGATTTGTCGTTGCAGGCGTTCGAAGAGATGGCCGCGCCATTGGGCGAGGTTGATGATGCGGTCGGCGAGTCCGTCGGGGTGCAGGGTCAGGCGCAGCGCGTTGACGGGTGGTTGCAGCAGGGCGGGGTCGACGCCGGGCAGGAACAGGGCGATGCCGGCGTTGGCGTCGACCATGGTCCAGGTGGCGTCGATGGCGAGGGCGGGGTGGGGTTCGAGGCCGGTGAGGATTTGGCGGACGGTGTCGCGGATGGGTTGCATGGCCGGGTTGTCCAGGGCGGGTTCGGCGTACACGGGGGCGTAGCCGGCGGCGAGGAGCATGCGGTTGCGTTCGCGCAGGGGGATGTCGAGTTCGTCGGACAGGTGCAGCAGCATCTGGCGGCTGGGGGTGGCGCGGCCGGTTTCGATGAAGCTGAGGTGGCGGGTGGAGGTGTCGGCGCGGCCGGCGAGTTCGAGTTGGCTCAGCCGCCGGGTGGTTCGCCAGTGCCGGAGCAGATCGCCCGCCGTGTGTGTCGCCATAGGCCGATCGTACGAATAGGTATGGGCGCCAGGCCATTACTCGGGAGGTAATCGAAGCACGGCGAGCGGGGACAGTTCGGTGGCGCGGATACCCTTCAGTGCGGGGCGGGCCGGTGGATGGCGAAGTCGGCCAGGCTGATCGGCGGGTGTCCGCCGTACTTCTCGATGGTGGGTGTGACCTGGTAGAGCCCGGTGCCTTCGCCGAGGACGCGGAAGATCTCCCACAGCTTGGTCAAATGTTCGGCGGCGTGCGGAGATCCGTAGAAGTCGAGGGCCCAGCGATGCCAGGTGTCCGGGTCGGTCTCCCGATAGGTGCGGCCGAGGGCGCGGGCGGCGTCGCCGATGGTGAGGACGTCTCCGGTGAGCAGCAGGATCGGGTCCACGTCGAGGGTGGGGTCGCTGAGCAGTCCGGCGGCCACGCGGGCGACGTCGGCGGCGGCGACCAGGGGCAGTTCGGTGGTGGCCGGGCCCATGGGCAGGGATAGGGCGGCTCCGTCGCCGGTGTCGGCGATGCGGGCGAGGTTTTCGTGGAAGACGGCCGAGCGCAGGTGGATCGCGCCGATGTCGGCCCAGTCGAGGATCTGTTCGGCGACCCAGTGCTGGCGCATGCGCGGGGTCAAGGCTTGGGGTCCGGCGGCGAGTTGGGAGACGGCGACGACGCGTTCGACTTCGGCTTCGCGGGCGGCGACGGCGAAGGCGCCCGCGGCGTCGAGAAGTCCGTCGATGACCGGGTAGGTGAAGTAGGCGCAGCGCACCCCGGACAGGGCGGTGCGCAGGAAGGCGAGATCGCGCATGTCGCCGACGACGACGTCGGCGCCGAGGGCGCGCAGCACGGTGGTGCGGACGTCGTCGGTGTGGACGAGGGCGCGAACGGGGATGCCGCGCCCGAGTAGTTGTGCGGTGAGGTGCCGTCCGGAGGATCCGTCGCGCCCCCCGGCGGCACCGGTGACCAGGACCGGCTCCATGCCTCAACGGTACGGGTTGTGACCTTGCGGCACAGGCGGTTCGCCCGCGGTGGCGGGATCTCGCTATGAGGCGTCGAGGTTTTCGATCTCCGCGGTCACGGGTAGCGCGAGGAAGCTGAGCCGGCTGGGCCGGTCGGGGTCGAGGACGATGTGCTGGTCGCGGATGTGCCGGGTCACCGCGGGGGTGAGGAAGTAGCGCGGCCAGCTGGTGCGGGCGATGGCGACGCGCAGGCGGTGCCCGGTGCGCAGGACGGCTTCGGTGGGGGTGATGTCGATGTCGAGATCGTGCGGCACACCGGGATTCACCGGCAGCACGGCCGCGGCGCTGAGGTCGTGTTCGGCGGTGAGGAGTTCGCCGTCGCGGTATCCGCTGGCCTTCTCGTCGAGGGCGCGCCGCGTCGAACGCAGCGCACCCCGGGCGAGAACGGTGGAGGTGCCGTCGGGTGCGACGTCGCAGACGGTGACCGCCCAGAACGCCTCGGTGCCCGCGGTACTGGCGTGCAGGTGCAGGTTGATCGGTCCCGACAGCAGCAGGTCGTGGTCGAGGGCGTCGCTGGTGAAGGTGGCGGCGGCGGCCTCGTGGGTGCGGTCGTCGATCGACCAGTCGCGGCCGAGCAGGGTGGGCAGGCCCATCAGGATCCAGGTGCTGGTCTGGGAGGTGATGGCGGGGCGCTTGCGGGGCAGCCGGATTCGCGCGGCGTACCGGTCGGGCGCGTGCTGCAGGGAGCCGTCGTGGGCGGCGTGCGGTGCGGCGCCGCTGGGCTGGCGCGACAGGTACCAGTGGTGTGGGCGGGCGGCCGGATGCGGGTAGTCGTCGCGGCTGACCCAGTCGCCGCCGAGCTGGCGCACGGTGACCGGTCCGTAGGCGTCGATCCCGTTGTCGATGCCCTTGACCCAGCGGTCGAAGAACGCGCATTGCAGTTCGTCGAGGCGTTGCGGGTGGTCGTGGGTGCCGAAGCCGGTGCCGGGGCCGACGTGGTAGCTGTCCTCGACCACGAGTTGTGCGGCGCCCGCGGGCAATCGGAGGCGGTGATGCAGTCCGGGTGTGGAGCGGGCGAACACGTCGTGCCAGCCGGCGTGGATCCAGGTGGCGGCGGTGATGTTCTCGAGGTCGGGGCGGCGGTCGCGGGCGTCGGCGTCGTAGAAGTGCTGGCGGTGGTGGTCGTCGAGCAGGGCGCCGGTGAGGTCGGTGAACCGGGTGAACGGGCTGGCCACCCGGTCGCGCAGATAGCGCAGGGCGGCACCGGATTTCACCAGTCCGGGCACCGAGGGCAGCCATTTGCCGCCGTTGACCGCGGCCAGCCAGGCGATGTTGAAGGTGGATTGCGCGCCGCCGGTGAGGATGAGGTCGCGGGTGGGGTCCTCCGAACCGACCAGGGCGAACACGGCTTTCAAGCCTTCGGGCCGGTGTCCGGCGGTCTGCAGGGCGGTGATGGCAAGGTAGGAGATGCCGGTCATGGCGAGATCGCCGTTGCACCAGGGCTGGTGGCGCACCCAGTCGAGGACCTCGAGGTGGTCGCGTTGTTCGCGGGCGGACATCAGTTGCAGGCGGCCGGTGGAGGTGCCGGTGCCGCGCACGTCGACGGCGATGTGGATGTAGCCGCGGGCGATGAGGGTGCGGTTGGCGCGCACCGATTCCAGGGCGCCGCCGCCGAGAGCGCGCAGCATCTCGCGGCCGCCCGCACGGCCGTGTGGTGAGGGCGGGACGAGCCGGTAGACGAGGGGCCCGACGGCGGAGACGGCGTCGATGAGCGGGTTGGCGCGCGTCATCAGGGTCTTGTTGTACGGGGTGAGGGTGATGACGGCGGGCAGTGGTTCGGTCACCGGCCGCCCGCGCCGGTCGGCGGGGCGGGTGATGTCGGCGGAGAGAATCGTGCCGTCGCTCAACCGGATTCCGACGCCGCGGCGCAGGTGCACCTTCGGGTAGCGGGCGGGTCCGATGTCGAAGCGCGCGTTGGGTGGCAGGCCCGGGCGGGTCGCGGGGACGGATGAGGCGGTGTGCGCGTGCGCCATGGTCGGCTCCTTTGCCGAGGGCCGCCCGCCACCATGCGGGCGCGTCTGTCTCAGACGGTACGGGGTGACGGGTGCGCTGTCACCTGGTATCCGGCCCGAATTCACCGATCCGGTTCGTGCACCCGACCAAACGCCACTCTCGTTGCCCGGCAGTGTCTTTCACGAGACCACCATCACGATCGAGTGACACGGAACCGCGACAGCGCGGCGCGGCTGTGGCAGGCTGGCCTGGCATGAAGACCATGCTGATCACGGGGGCCACATCGGGGATCGGCCTGGCGGCCGCGCGACAGCTCGCCGCCGACGGACACCGTCTCATCCTCGTCGGCCGCAATCCCGAAAAGCTGTCCGCCGCAACCGAATCGATCCACGCCGAGACCGGGGCCGAGGTCGACGCCCTGGAATGCGACCTGTCCTCGCTCGACGCCGTGCGCGCCCTGGCCGACACCGTGCGCTCCCGCTACGACCGCCTCGAGGTGCTGGCCAGCAATGCGGGCGGATTCCACCTGCGCCGCACCGAAACCGGCGACGGTCTGGAAGCCACCTTCGCCGTCAACCACCTGGCCGGTTTCCTGCTCACCGAACTGCTGCTGGACCTGCTGCGCGAAAGCGCACCCGCCCGCATCCTGTTCACCTCCTCGGTCATGCACTACGGCAACACCTTCGACTTCGACGACCCCCAGCTGCGCCGCGGCTACACCGGCGCCACCGCCTACGGGCGCGCCAAACTCGCCAATATCCTCTACGCCCGCGACCTGGCCCAGCGCCTGGCCGGAACCCGCGTCACCGCCAACGCCTTCCACCCCGGCGTGGTGGCCACCGGCATCTGGGACGCCGCCCCCTGGTTCGCCCGCCCCGCCATGAGCCTGCTCAAGAAGATCTTCATGATCTCCCCCGACCAGGCCGCCCACACCCTCACCTACCTCGCCACCGACCCGGACGTCGGCGCCGTCTCCGGCTGCTACTTCCAGCACAACCGCGTCAAGGCACCCTCCCCCGCCGCCCAGGACGACGCCGCCGCGACTCGTCTGCACCGCCTGTGCGCAGAACTCACGGGCCTGCCCGAATAGCGCTGCGGCACACGGCGGCAGCCCTGCGTTGCACCGGCGCGTGGCCCCGACGCCGGGCTCTGACGGAGGCCGTCAGAGGGTGCGGATGACGCGGGCGGGATTGCCTGCGGCGAAGACCTTTTCGGGGAGGTCGCGGGTGACGACGCTGCCCGCGCCGACGACGGTGTTCGCGCCGATGGTGACACCGGGGCAGACGATGACGCCGCCGCCGAGCCACACATTGTCGCCGATGGTGATGGGGGCGGCGGTTTCCCAGCGTCCGCGGCGCAGCTCGTGGTCTGCCATCGGGTGCAGGGCGGTGAGCAGCTGGGTGCGAGGGCCGATGGAGACGTCATCACCGATGGTGACCGGCGCGCAGTCCATGACGATGGCGTCGTAGTTGAGGAAGCTGTTGCGGCCCAAGCGAATCAGGTGCCCATAGTCGCATTGGAAGCGCGGCATGATCCAGGAGCCCTCCCCGATCTCGCCGAGCAGCTCCTCGAGAATGCCGCGGCGCACGGCGTCCTCACCGGCGCGGGTGGCATTGAAGCGGTCGAGTAGTCGCTGGCAGTGCAGGCGTTCGGCGATCAGTTCCGGATCGTTGTCACGGTAGAGCTCGCCGGCGAGCATGCGGTCCTTGTGTTCTCCCACCCCGCCCATCCTGTCTGGTATCACCGATAGGGTGAAAATCGGCTTCTCGCTTCCCCAGTACGGTCCGCAGGCTCGTGAGGCCGCACGCATCGCGCATTACGCCACCACGCTCGAACAGGCCGGGGCCGACAGTCTCTGGGTGGGTGAGCGGCTGATCGCGGCCACCAATCCCAAGGTCGGGTACGCGGGCAAGGACACCATTCCCGCCGAATTCAATTACGTGCTCGACCCGTTCCTGGTGCTCGGCATCGCGGCCGCGGCGACCGAGCGGGTGCAGCTGGGCACCAATGTGCTCATCGCGCCGCTGCACCGGCCCGCGCAGCTGGCTCGCGCCCTGACCACCATCGACGTGGTCAGCGACGGCCGCCTGATTCCCGGTTTCGGCATCGGCTGGTCGCCCGAGGAGTACGAGGCCGCCGGAGTCCCATTCACCCATCGCGGGGCGCGCCTGGACGAGACTCTCGATGCGCTGGAAGCCATCTGGACCACCGACCCCGCCAGCTACCGCGGCCGCTTCGTCACCGTCCCCGAGCATCGCAGCGCGCTCGAGACCGTGCAGCGCCCGCGCCCGCCGATCCACCTGGGCGCGTTCAGCCCGGCCGGGCTGGCCCGCATCGGCCGCCGCGCCGACGGCTGGCTGCCCGTGGTCCCGGTGCCCGGCCCGCCCGGCTGGAGCAAACAGCTGCTCACCCTGCGCGCGATCATCGACGAGGCCGCCGTCGCCGCGGGCCGCGACCCACAGGCCATCGACACCATCCTGCGCGTCAACGTGGCCGCGGGCACCGATCTCGCCCCGGTGGCCGACGCCATCGAATCCGTCGCCGCCGACACCGGATTCGACGATTTCTTCGTCGACCTGCTCTACGTCACCGACTCCGTCGACGCCATGCTCGACACCGCGACGACCCTGCTGGAACGCCTGCGCCGCTGACCAGCCGCCCGGTACGGTCGAATCGGATACTCCCCACGGAACGGATATTCCCTACGACAAAGGGGTGGACCTCATGGCGCAGCCCGACCCCACGACCGTCGACGAATACCTCGCCGCCCAGCCCGCACCCATGCGCGAAGCCCTCGACCGGGTGCGGGCGGCCATCCACACCGCACTCCCGGACTCCACCGAGACCCTCGCCTACAAGATGCCCGCCGTCGAGGTGAACGGGAAAGCCGTCGTGTACTTCGCGGGCTGGAAGAAACACCTGTCGGTGTATCCCGTGCCCGCCGGGGACGCCGCCTTCGAGGCGGCCATCGCGCCCTACCTCGCGGGCAAGGGATCGCTGAACTTCCCGCTGAAGAACCCCATCCCCTACGAACTCATCGCCGAGATCGCGACCCGCCTGGCCGCCCAGCGCGCCGGGCACTGAGCCGGCTGGGCGAATCGCCCTACTTGCGGGCATACTCGATCGCGTTGTGCCGCAGGGCCGCCCGGGTGAGTGCCCGGAGACACCGGTCCGGGGGTTGTGTCGAAGGGAGTCCGGACCGGTGGGATTGCGGAATCCGGTCGTGCTGGCCGGAGTCGTCGGAGTCGGAGCACCGGTCCTGGCGGCGGGGGTGGTCGCCGCGCTCACCCTCGATCCCGGCGGCAACGGATTGGACGCGGGAGCCGACCACAGCACCCGGTCGGCCAGCGCGTCGCCCACGCCACCGAGCCCCACCCCCGCGCCGCCCGGAAATCTCGTAGCGGACGTGGATCCGGTTGGGTTCCAACCCGATTCGATCAACTTCAGCTCCGAGGACGAGGGCTGGGTGCTGGGCCGCACCTACCCGTGCACCGGCGAACCCTGCCGGGAACTGCGCCACACCACCGACGGCGGGCGCACCTGGCAGCCAGAACCGTTCCCGGCCCTGCTGCGCACCGCCGCGCACGAGGACGGCTGGATCGAATTCGCCGACGCCCGCAACGGCTGGATCCGCGCCGGGGCACTGCTGTTCTCCACCCATGACGGCGGAACCACCTGGCATCAGGTCGATCTCGACGTCAACGCCGTGACCGACGGGTGGACGATCTCGTTCTCCGAGGACAGTGCCTACATCGCCGCCACCCAGCCGGGCGAGAAGGTCGTGCTGTTCACCAGCCCCCTCGCCAGCGACTCGTGGAGCGAAACCACCGATATCCCCGCCGTGATGGGTGACGGACCCGATCCCTCGGCCGAGGTCTCCGTCGTCGGCAACCGGGCCTGGCTGGTGGTCACCGACCGCACCAAGACCGGAGCCCGGCTGGTCAACGGTGTCTGGTCGCCGTGGCAGTTGCCCTGCGGCGGCAACGGACCCGCCGACTGGCACGCCCTGACCGAGAGGCGGGTCGTGGCCTTGTGCGGCCGCTCCGGTCCCGGCATCGACGACACCGCGACCACACACCTGATGACCTCACTCGACGGCGGAATCAGCTTCACCGAGACCGGGCAGCTCTCGCCCACCCTGCCCGGCTCCGCCAACCTGTTTCCCGCCGACGCTTTGCATCTGGTCGCCGCGGTCGACGCGCATCTGCTCACCTCGACCGACGGCGGCGAAACCTGGACCACCGCCTACACCGCGCCCGGCACCGACTGGGTGGCGCGGTCGGGTGATTTCGTCTCCGCGACAACCGGATTCGTGATCATGCACCGGACCGGGACCGAGCACTCGCCCAGCCTCATGCTCACCACCAAGGACGCGGGCCGCACCTGGACGCCGGTCAGCTTCGGCTGATCAACGCCGCGCGGTAGCCCGCGCGTAGTTCCAGCCCTGCCACGAATCGCGTTCCAGCCGAGCGCGAATGACCTCGGCGATCGCCGCGCGCTGCGGGTCGGGCAGCCGGTCGGCGGCGGGCAGCGCGTCGGCCGACAGGGTGCTCAGATAGCTGGTGTCCAGGTTCTTGCCCGCCTGCCACCGGTCGATATTGCGTTCGGCGATCAGCCGCTCCGGGTCGAGCACCGCCAACCCCAGCAGCGTCACCGCCGCCGCCCCGATCGCCGCGCGCGGCACCCAGCCGCGCCGCAACGAGATCAGGCTCACCAGCACCAGCAGATACACCAGCGCGATCCAGCCCTCGAACACCTCCACCAGCAGCCGCAGCACCGTGAACCCGTAGGCCTCCTGATAGGTCCACATGCGATGCAGCGCCGAGGCCACGATCAACAGCGTCAATCCGCACACCACCGCGATCGCGCCCCGCAGCCAGCGCCGCTCACCCGCCGATTCCTGCCGCGCGCACCGCAGCACCCCCGCGATCACCGCCAAGGTCAGCATGCTCACGATCGACAGCTGCCAGAACCCGCTGCGCGCATACTCCGCATAGGTCAGCCCGGCCGTGCGCTGCACATACCCGTCGCCGCCGAACAACACCGCCACCTGCGTGCCCACGAACGCGGCGAACACGATCGTCAACGCCCCCACCGGAATTCCCCCCTCCACCGGCGAGAACCGCCGAATCCCCCACCAGCCCACCGCATCCGCCGCTTCCGCACCCGAGCCCCCGGCGCTGCGGTCCTGGCCGGCGGCAGGCGGCGGCGCGGCCAGCAAATACAGCATCCCGGCCGTCCCCAGCCCGACCACCACGAACACGAACCCCCACCGCACCACCGCGGGCACATCGATACTCGGCACCAGCCCGTTCACGATCCCCGCGAACACCGCATCGGCCCCCGCCAGCAACGGCACCACAACCACCAGCAGCGCCGCGGCCACCGCCACCGACCACCACACCCGCTGCGACCCCACCCGCGCGCGCCCCCGCGGCTCCCGGGCAGCGCGAAACAGCCACGGCAGCGACGTCATTCCCGCGAACGGCACCGCCGCCACGTCGAACCACAGCCCGTACACCGACCGCCGCACCACCGCAAGCGACCCGGCCACCAGCGCCCCCACCACACACAGCCCGAAAAGCCACGGCGCATCCCGGACCACCCCGACCCCCAGCCGCGCCAGCGCGAGCACCCTCCACCACATCCGTTCCCACCCGCCGCGCTTCGGATCCGGCCCGGGACCCCTCGACCCGGACCGGTCCGTGCGCGCCGCGGCCTCCGCGCCGACGCTGTCGCTGCCGCGGTCGGCCGCTCGACGCGCGGCCCGATCGACCCCGTATACGGTGCCCGCGACGGCCAGCCCGGCGAGCAGCCACCCCAGCCCCGGTCGATCCACCGGGACGAGGATCGCACCGGCCAGACCCGCCGCGCCCACCGCGGCGAGCAGACCACCGGGCAGCGGAGCCCGCGCCGACCGCGAGGGAATCCGCTGCGGCGGAACATGATTCGCGACCACAGCGGGATTCACAGGCGCCGCCGGGTGCGTGGTCGGCCCGAGTGGTGGTGCGGGCGAAGCCGGTGCGTCCGCGACGATCTCGGGTCCGTCCGCCGCAGGCTCGGGTGCGGGCGGTGTTGTCGCGGTCGCGGCGTTGCGCGCCCAGGGCGACGCCGCCTCGGACGGGGTCGGGTCGGGCGCGGCAGGCTGTGCGGAATCGCTGGCAACCGGGCCGGGATCGGGTGTGGTGGGCGGGTTTTCGGGCATGGCGGAGCCTCCGATGGGTGTGCGGGACCGTCCCGGGAGCGCCGGGCGCTGCGGGTGACGGGGTGAATGGGTGTCAGAGAGTGGGGAGGGTGACGCGGATGCGGGAGCCCGGGTCGGCGACGGCGATGGTGCCGCCGTGCAGGTCGACGATCCAGCGGGCGATGGCCAGGCCGAGACCGGTGCCGCCGCCGGTGGCGCGGCCGCCGCGGGTGAAGCGTTCGAAGACGCGGGCCCGGTCGGCGACCGGTATGCCGGGGCCGTCGTCGGAGATCTCGAGCACGGTGGCGGCGCGGTCGGCGTGGGCGTGCAGGCGGACCTCGCCGTGGGCGGGGCCGTGGCGGGTGGCGTTGTCGAGGAGATTGAGCAGAACCTGGTGCAGGCGGGCGCGGTCGGCGTACACGGTCAGGTCGGGGGTGGCCACGGCGACGGTGAAGCGGACCGGGCGGTCGATCGCGACGGCCATCACCTCGGCCTCGGCGACCACCTCTTTCAGCAGCGGCTCCACCAGCAGCGGTTCCCGGTCCAGGGCCACCGCACCGGCCTCCACGCTCGACAGCGCCAGCAGCTCCGACACCAGCAGGCTCAGCCGCTCGGTCTGGGCCAGCGCGGTGCGCAGCGTCGCCGGATCGGGCTGGGACACCCCGTCGACGAGGTTCTCGAGCACCGCCCCCAACGCCGTGATGGGCGTGCGCAATTCGTGCGACACATTGGCGATGAATTCGCGCCGCTGCGCATCGGCGGCGGCCAGGTCGGCGGCCATCTGGTTGAACGCCTCCGCCAGCTGCCCCACCTCATCACGTGAGGTGGCGCGCACCCGGCGCGAATAGTCGCCCTGGGCCATGCGTTTGGCGGCGGCGGTCATCTCCCGCAGCGGCAGCGTCATCCCGTGCGCCAGCACCTGGGACAGGATCAACGCCAGCAGGGTGGCCGCGATCGCGGTCTTGGGTGGCAGCCAGCCGATGCGCAGGGCGAAGAACCCGAACGCCACCGCACCCGATCCCACCATGAGGATGGCCAGCTTCATCTTGATCGAGGGCACCCGGTCCAGCGGCCGCGGCATCCACGCCGCCACCCGATTCCCCGCCCCCCGCAAGGACTCCGCGATGCTCACCGCTGCCCCTCCCCGCGCCTGTCCCCGTGGTCGGCTTCTCGCCCCGAGGCGCTGTCGCGACTCCACTGGCTCACCGGCCAGGGCCGCAGCCGGCTCGGATGCGCGCACACCGCCCACCGCCGGGCCCTCTCGCCGCTCATCGCGCCTCCAGGGCGTAGCCGACCCCGTGGACGGTGCGGATCAGATCCGCGCCGAGCTTGCGGCGCAACGCCTTGATATGACTGTCGACCGCACGGGTGCCCGACGCATCGGCCCACCCCCACACCTCACTGAGTAGTCGTTCCCGCGCCAGCACCGTGCGCGGGCGCCGCGCCAGATGCACCAGCAGCTCGAACTCCAGTGGGGTGAGCTGGGTTTCGTCCTCGCCGCGCCACACCCGCCGCTGATCGGTATCGATGCGCAGATCCCCCACGCAGATGGTCGCCGCCGGGGCCGCGGTCCGCTCCACGCGCCGCAGCAGGGCGTGCACGCGGGCGGTGAGCACCCGCATCGAGAACGGCTTGGTCAGATAGTCGTCCGCGCCCACCCCGAGCCCGACCAGCATGTCGGTCTCATCGGTGCGGGCGGTGAGCATGAGCACCGGCACCGGCCGCCGCGCCTGGATGCGCCGGCACACCTCCAGGCCGTCGAACCCGGGCAGCATCACATCCAGCACCACCAGATCCGGGTCACCGGCGGCCTCCGATTCCACCGCGGCGGGCCCGTCGTGGGCCAGATCGACCGCGTATCCCTCGGCGCGCAGCCGCGCGGCGATGGATTCGGCGATGGTCGGCTCGTCCTCGACCACCAGGATCCGGCGCGGGCTCCTCGGACTGGTTTCCATGCAGCTGACCTTAGGCAACCACCGTGGAGAAGGTTCGCCCCGATTGTGAAGATCTCGTGGAGACGCCGGTCATGCCACCTGGAAGCATCATCCACGACACGACGTCGTAGCATGTTCGGGTGCGCTCACCGACGGATCACACCGCGCGCCTGCGCGGCGCTGCCGTCGGCGCGTCCTCGGGCGCGGTGGCGGTCGCGGCCCACGGTCTTGGCGGCGGCGCGACCCTACCCGACGGTTCCTCACTGGCCCTGTTGTTCGCCGCGTGCACGCTGATCGGGGTCGCGGTGGCCTCGATGCGCCCCCGCTACGGACCGGCCGGGACCATGGCCATGCTGGCCGCGGGACAGTCGATCGGGCACGCGGCGCTGTCCATGTCGCCCGGCCACCACCATCACGGCTCCTCACCGGCCATGCTGCTGGCACACCTGATCGCGATCCCGGTGGGCGCGTTCGTGATTCGCGCCGCCGAGGCGGGCATGCGCCGCGCCGTCACCGGTGTGCGGCGGTTCATCCTGGCGCTGGCCTCGAT
>NZ_BAAFGR010000194.1:0-12811 GCF_041154655.1 Nocardia sp. JMUB6875 | reverse complement strand
CATCCGGCGGGCGGGTTCCGGGGCCGACCACGGTCAGCTCGGGTGGCGCCGTCGAATCCGACTGCGCGGCAGCACCATTCGCCGACCCCGCGGGGAGACCCGGCCTCGCCCCACGCGCCGTTCTCGCGGTCGGCTGACCGGGCAGCGGCTCGCCGCGGAGGATGGCGGTATTCAATGCCACCAGCGCGGGACCCGGATCGGCGCCGAGCTGATCGACCAGCCGGGTGCGCACCGTGGCGAAGACATCCAGGGCCTCATTGGTCCGGCCGGCGGTGGCGAGCAGTCGCATGAGGGTCGCGTGCGCGGGCTCGTCGAAGGGGTCGGCGGCGACGGCCTGCTCGGCGAGTTCGATGGCGGCGGGCAGATCGCCGACGGCTTCGCGGGCCGCCAGCTCCAGCGCGTCCAGGGCGCGGCGGCGAGTGGCGGCGAGGGTGGTGAGTTCCTCCGCGACCGGGCCGGGCGGGAGGTCGGCGGCGGGTTCGCCGCGCCAGAGGGTGCGGGCCGCCGTCACCGCTTCCAGGCAGGCCACCCCGTCCCCGGCGGCTCGAGCTTGCCGGGCTTGCTTTTCCAGCAGTTGCGCCAGGGTCAGATCGACCTGTTCGGGGGCGAGGACGAGACGGTATCCGGCCGGGCCGATTTCGAGCGCGCCCTCGGGCAGCGCGGAGCGTAGTCGCGAGACCTGGGTGTGCAGCGCGTTCATCGGGGAGCGCGGTGGATCCTCACCCCAGACCTCGTCGATCAACGACTGCGCGCTGCGGCTGCGGCCGGGGTGGATGGCCAGCGCCGCCACCAGCAACCGGGCCCGGGCTCCGGGTACGGCGGCGAGCGCACCGTCGCGGCGCACCGCGATCTCGCCCAGCAGAGCCACTGTGATGTCATCCAGCAGGGCCATCGGGGTCGAGTCGCCCGCGTCCACGGTCCGCGCGCTTCCCGTGCTGCTCGAACTGCCTTTTTCCGAGTTCATTCCTTGCCAATCGTAGGTGAGCGAACGAGCCGATGCCGGATGTGCCCGGACCCGGCTTACCGGATGGGACCGCCACGGCTCAACCGGATTTGCCGAGGCGGAGCCATCGGCGTCCGGTTGGGCCTAGGCTCATGCCATGGCCGAATTCGACATTCACCGGGAAACGGTCATCAAGGCCGATCCCGTGCAGGTGCAGGCGCTCATCGACGACTTCCATCAGTGGCGCAAGTGGTCGCCCTGGGAGGACACCGATCCCGCCATGGAACGCGTGTACAGCGGAGCCGATCGCGGCATCGGGGCCCGCTACTTCTGGAAGGGCAATCGCAAGGCCGGTCGCGGCGATATGGAGATCACCTCCGCCACCTCGGAGGAGATCGGCATCAAGCTGCACTTCGAGAAGCCCTTCAAGGCGACCAACCAGGTCCGCTTCGAATTCCGCCCGGCGGGCGACACCACGGCGGTGACCTGGCGCATGACCGGCGAGCAGAACGGCCTCATGGCGCTCTTCGGCAAGCTGGTGCCGATGGATCGCCTGGTGGGCAAGGACTTCGAGAAGGGACTGGCCCAGCTCAAGGCCGCCGCGGAGGCCTGACCCGAACACTGGCCGACTCGGACAGGCGCGGCCGCAAGAGATCGCATTAGGCTGCGGTGCATGGCTACAGCAGCGCAGTGGATCGAGGGCGCGCGGCCGCGCACCCTGCCCAACGCCATCGCCCCGGTGTTGGCGGGGACGGGGGCGGCCGCCTCGATCGGGGGGTTCGTGTGGTGGAAAGCGGTACTCTGCCTGCTGCTTTCGGTGGCCCTGATCATCGGTGTCAACTACGCCAACGACTACTCCGACGGCATTCGCGGCACCGATGACGAGCGGGTCGGCCCGCTGCGGCTGGTCGGTTCCAAGCTGGCCGCCCCGGCGGCGGTCCGCAATGCCGCGGTCGGCTGCCTCGCGCTCGGCGCGGTGATCGGCCTGGTGCTGGTGGCCACCACCGCCTGGTGGCTGATCCTGGTGGGCGCGGCCTGCCTGGCCGGGGCCTGGTTCTACACCGGCGGCCGGAACCCGTACGGGTACAGCGGTTTCGGCGAGATCGCGGTATTCGTGTTCTTCGGCCTGGTGGCGGTGCTGGGCACCGAGTTCGTGCAGGCCGAGCGGATCGAATGGGCCGGGCTGGCCTGCGCGGTGGCGATCGGGTCGTTCTCCAGCGCGGTGCTGGTCACCAACAACCTGCGCGATATCCCGACCGATACCGAATCCGGCAAGCTCACCCTGGCCGTACGGTTGGGCGACACCCGCACCCGCACACTGCATCTGGTGCTGCTGGCGGTGCCGTTCGTCGCGAGCCTGGTGCTGGTGGCGCGCACGCCGTGGGCGCTGGCCGGGCTGCTCGCCCTGCCGCTCGCGCTCAAGGCCAACGAGCCGGTGCGGTCCGGCAAGGGCGGGCCGGGTTTGATTCCCGCTCTTGCCGGTACCGGTCTGGCGATGCTGGTCTGGTCGGTCCTGACCGCCATCGCGTTGACGATCTCGGGGCTCTAGCCCTCGGTCGTCGGCTAATCCTCGTCCGGAACCAGGATGCCGAGCACCCAGTTCACCAGCGAGATGATGATGCCGCCGAGCACCGCGGCCCAGAAGCCGTCCACCCGCAGGCCGTAATCGGTGGTCTCGGTGATCTTCGCGGTCAGCCACAGCATGAGCGCGTTGATCACCAGCAGGAACAGGCCCAGCGACACCACGATGAAGGGGAACGAGAGCACCTTCACGATCGGTTTCACCAACGCGTTCACGATCGCGAACACGACGGTGATGGCGGCGATCACCAGGATCTTGCTCTGGGTGGTGTCTTCGGGGGTCTTGATCTCGATGCCGTTCACCCAGGCGGCGGCCAGCCAGATGGCCACCCCGTTGATCAGCAGACGTATGAGGAGCGTCATGCCCCCGATCGTAGGGCGAGATCATCGCGGAGGCCGGACATCCGGCGCGCGGCGCGGACCCGGTCAGGCCGCGCGGTCCAGGTAGCCGGTCACCGCGTCGCGCAGGGTGTGCCGCGCGCCCTCGTCCCCGAGCAGGCGCTGGGTGACGGGGTTGGGTGCGCGCAGCACGGCCAGCATCAGGTGTGCGGCCTCGATCCGGTCGTCCCCGCGGGTGAGCGCCTCGCGCAGCGACAGCTCGACGATCTTCTTCGATTCCTTGGTGAACGGAATGTGGCCGCGCGGGCCGCCTTCCGAACCCCAGTACTTGGACCAGCGCGAGCCCTCGGCGGGCACGGCCGCCTGGTCGAGGGCGTTCTCCCCGAAGGTGGCCTCCAGGCTCTCGCGCACGGCGTCGAGGTCGATGCCGATGGAACGCAGGGCCGCCGCGTCCTCCTCGCCGAGCGGCTCACCGGTCCGCTTGCGGGCCAGCGCCGCTCGCACGCCGTCGGCGGTGAGGCCGTGCGCGGCGAGGATCTCCCGCAATCCCTGGTCCGGACTGGCGAGCAGACCGAGCAGGACGTGCTCGACCTCGATGGTCGACGAGCACAGGTCCCGCGCTTCCTCCTGGGCCATCACGATCGCCG
Organism: Nocardia sp. JMUB6875; assembly: GCF_041154655.1. Taxonomy (NCBI): domain Bacteria; kingdom Bacillati; phylum Actinomycetota; class Actinomycetes; order Mycobacteriales; family Nocardiaceae; genus Nocardia; species Nocardia sp. JMUB6875. Next base: position 9,301 of record NZ_BAAFGR010000194.1, on the reverse strand, counting down.
TTTTGGCCGCCTTGTCGAATCGTTCGAACATCAGCGGATACCGCCCTTCCGGTTGTACTTCTGGTGGACCGCCTGCCGGCTGACCTCGAGCGCGTCCGCGATGGCCTGCCAGGACCAGCCCTGCTTGCGGGCATTGGCGACCTGAATGGCCTCGAGCCGCTCGAGCAACCGGCGCAGCGCCAGCACCGCGCGGAGCCCGACCTGCGGGTCGGGGCTGCCGGCAGCGGCCGCCAGAGTCGTTGCTTCACTCATGAGTGTCAATTTACGTTGACATTCGCGGCGCGTCAACGAAAATTGACACGAAAGAAAGGGCGTTCGCCGTCAGCGGACATCGGCCGACGGCGGGGGGTTATCCCCAGGCGGTGAACGGGGCGTACTCGCGCACGACTTCAGCCCAGCCCCAATGGGTTTCGGGGTCGACCGGCACTCCGGCCTGCAGGCACAGCCGCCAGCCGCTCGGCGCCTTCTCCCAGATGTCCCCGTCACGATCCTGATAAAGCCCGAAAGCCGCAGGCTCCCAAGCATTGCCGAGCCCGACGGACGCCGACGGTGCGGCCGTGCCGCGCGCCGTCGTGATCACCCAGGGTCCGACTGTGACGTTCACATCCAAAACCGGCCGCGGTTGCTGCCCCAATTTCACTCCCGTTTGTTGTTGTCTCAAACTATTGGAGCAGAACGGATTACCGATCGGCCTCCCGCCCGGAGACCGAGCGGGTATCCGTGGGCAACCACGCGTGTACCCGACGGCCATACAAGTAAGGTCAGCCTAAGTAATGGATGGAGTTCCCACGTTCGGCGAGTACATTCGCCAGCGCCGCACCACCGCGAACCTCACGCGTCCACAGCTGGCCTGGTTGGCCAACCTCTCGGTGCCCTACCTCACCAAGATCGAAGGCGGCGCCAATCCCTCGCGCCGCGTCATCGAATCCCTCGGCACCGCACTGAAATTGCCGACCGCCGAGTTCGAGTACTCACTGGTGCTGGCCGAGGGCCCGCTGCCGCGCGTCGAGGCCGACCACCCCACCCCGGCCGATCAGGAGTACCTGGATCTGCTCAATCCGGCCATCGGCGCCTACACCACCGAACTGTGGGACATCGTGGCCGCCAATGCCGCGCACCGCCAGTACTTCCCCGAACTCGACCCCGGCACCAACTACCTGGAATGGCTGATCTTCAATCCGATCTCGCGCACCGTCATGGTGAACTGGGACAGCGAGATCCGCATGGCGGCCGGCCGGTTCCGGTTGCAGCTGGCCCGCAGCGGCGAGAACGAGCGCGGCGGGCAGATCCTGGAGAAGTGCCTGACCGATCCGGACTTCGCGCTCATGTGGCGCTCCGATTCGGTCGCGACCGAGCGCGCCAATCTCATCAAGCTGGTCCGGGACCCGCAGACGCTGGCCATCACCGAGTTGCGCATCAATATGTGGCGCACCCAGTCGACATTGCAGTCGTGGATGCTGGTGCTCGGCGCGACGGTGGATCGGCCCACCGCGGTGACCCGTCCGGTGGTGCGTCAGCGGCCCGAATCGTCAAGCCCTATTAACACCACTTCGGGCCAACAAAACCGACCGGTGCGACCGGAACACACTGCTTTAGCTAACGACCCGACCCCGACAAAACCCCTACAGCAAATATATGGCAATCGCAAAGATGGGTGATCGACGGTCATCAGCCGACCCGTCGTGCCGTGCGAAAACTAGCCCGACCAAGTACCGGTGGCGATGAATTCGGTCAGCACCGCGGCCGGCTCGGTCAAGCTCAGCCCCTGGTCGGCAACCCATTCGTCATTGAAATAGGTTCCGGCATAACGGTCTCCGCCATCACAGAGCAGCGTCACCACGCTGCCGGTGCGCCCCTCCGCGATCATGTCGGCAATCAGGGCAAAGGCGCCCCAGAGGTTGGTGCCCGTGGATCCGCCCACCCGCCGGCCGAGCACCTCGCCCGCATGCCGGGCGGTCGCCACCGAGGCCGCGTCGGGCACCTCGATCATGCAGTCCACCACGGTCGGCACGAACGACGGTTCCACCCGCGGACGCCCGATTCCCTCGATCCGCGAAGGCATTCCGGTCTGATATGCCAGGTCGTCGACCTCGTAGCCGCCGTAGAAGGCCGAATTCTCCGGATCCACCACGGCCAGCCGGGTCGGGTGCCGCTTGTAGCGCAGGTAACGGCCGATGGTCGCGCTGGTGCCGCCGGTGCCCGCGCCCACCACGACCCACTCCGGCACCGGGTGCGTCTCCAAAGTCATCTGCTGAAAGATGGATTCGGCGATGTTGTTGTTGCCGCGCCAGTCGGTGGCGCGCTCGGCATTGGTGAACTGGTCCATATAGTGGCCGCCGGTCTCGTCCGCCAAACGCGCTGCCTCGGTATAGATATCGGGAGCGCGCTCGACCAGATGGCACCGCCCGCCCTGCGCCTCGATCAGCGCGAGCTTCTCCGGCGAGGTCTTGGCCGGGACCACGGCCACGAAGTCCAGGCCCAGCATCCTGGCGAAATACGCCTCGCTGATGGCGGTCGAACCCGACGAAGCCTCCACCACCGTGGTGCCTTCGGTGACCCAGCCGTTACAGATGGCGTACAGGAACAGCGATCTCGCCAGGCGGTGTTTGAGACTGCCTGTCGGATGTGTGGATTCGTCCTTCAGATAAAGCTGAATGCCCCACTCGGCGGGCAGGGGATAGCGCAGCAAATGCGTATCCGCGCTGCGCTGGGTGTCGGCGTCGATGAGCCGGACGGCATTGTCGACCCAGTCCCGGGGTGCGCTGCGATCGCAGCGCTTCACTGCTCTTCCTTGCCCTGCAGCCGCGACATCAGCTGCTCACGGTCCTTGCGGCGCTTGGCGTCCACCGCGGCGATGTCCCGGTTGACCTGCGCGCGCAGCTTCTTGAACAGCAGCAGCGACAGCGGCATGGCGATGAGCAGGCCGAACAGCAGCGCGACGATGAGCGGGATGGAAACCTGCACGGCCGCGGCCACACCCATGATGATCGCGGTGATGACGGCGACCAGCCCGAGCCGGGCCACCGTGTAGAGGGCCAGGTTTCGGGCCAGGCGGCGGCCCGCACTCGGGGTCGGGGTTGCGTCACTCACGCAGAACAGCGTAGGTGACCGGACGGCGGTCGCCGCCGGTGGCCCGAAAGGTCGCTGGAGATTCGCTGGGGCGAGGTCAAACGTGACTGTAAACACATAACGGATATCCGTTTTGTCTATTACTCCCCCTTTACCAAAGCGAGACCGTTCGAACACCCGGGGGTCGCGGTGCAACGATGTCGCTACTGATGAGGGATCTGTCGAAACGGAAAGGTTTGCGAATGACTGCGTTCACCGCGGCGAGCCGCGCATTGGGTTCCGTCAACGGCCAGGACACTCTGCTCACCCCTGGCCAAGTCGCTGCCCTGTTCCACGTTGACCCGAAGACCGTGACCCGATGGGCTCACGCGGGTCGGCTGGGCTCCCTGCGGACTCCGGGCGGCCACCGCCGGTTCCGCGAATCCGAAGTCATGCAACTCCTGCGGTCCCTCACCACCGAGGCCCGCGTGTAACACCCATTCATTTCAGGGTTTGCCGCATTTCAGGGTTTACAACCCGCTTCACGTGCCCCGGGTACGCACTCGGATTACCCTCGTTGTCAGGAGGTGAGCGACGTGACGTACCTGTTGGCACTCATCGCGGTGGTGGCGATCGCGATGCTGTGCTGGAAGGCTTTCGGCCCCCAGCGATCGGCCGGCATCGGCCCAGCACCCGCCCGGCGCAACCGCGTCATCGGTCCCGAGGACGATCCGGATTTCCTCGCCAAGCTGTCGCGAGAGCATCGCGACGGCGAATCCACCTGAATTACCGAAGCTCGCCAACCAGTTAGCCAATAGACAGATGTGACCGTCCCCCGCGGAATCGCGCCAGCGCACCCGCGGGGGACGCGTCGTCTCTCAGGCGAACACCAGTTCCGGGATGGTCGCCATCAGTTCTTCCCATTCCGGGTACAGCTCGACCTTGCGGCGATGCAGGGCCTCGATCTTGGCGGCCAGCTCCGGGTCCGGATCATCCGAAATGTCCGGTCCAATCACGAGTTTCGCGAAATGCGGGGCGATCTCGGGGTCCCCGGCCAGATGCACCGGGTCGTGTAGATAGCGCTCCAGCGCCGCCAGATCCGCGATGCCCACGCAGAACGCGTGCGTCAGCCCCTCCGCGGGATCACCGAGGTGCTGCCCGACGGTCGAGAAGCTGACCGAATCCACCGAGGCCGTGCGGCGCATGGCCGCGAGCACCTCGTCTCGCTGCTGCTCGGTCGTCTCGTCGCGGAAGCGGAACCGTAGTACGTGCACGATCATGCCAAACTCCTTGAATTGAACTAACTGGTTCAATTTTCGATACCAGCAAGTCCAAGTAGACAATATTGAACGCATGAGTTCAATAGGACGAACGACTGGGTAAGATGAACCGGTGACCACAGCGAAGGCGAGCCGCGGCCGGATCGACAAGCGGCGGGCCATCCTCGAGGCGGCGCTGACCGTCTTCGCGCGGCGCGGCTACGCGCAGGCCTGCGTCCAGGAGATCGCCGATGCGGCGGCGGTCGCCAAGCCGACCGTCTACAACCACCTCACCGACAAGGAAACCTTGTTCCGCGAGGCGATTTCGGCCGCGGCGGAGACCGTCGGCGAGCAGGCGCTGACCGCGCTCGAACCGCTGCGCGAACCCGGCGAGCTCGACGCGGCCGTCGGCGAGACCGCCCTCCTGCTGCTGCGTGCCTGCTCCGACGACCGCGCCCTGGCCCTGCACCGGCTCACCTACGCGCAGGCCGCCGATTTCCCGGACCTGGTCGATACCGTGCTGGCGCGCACCACCATCCGGCTGCGCGAAACCCTCGCCGACCGGCTCGCCCGCCTGGCCCTCGCCGGTCGGCTACGGCACGGCGACCCGGATGTCGCGGCCGAACAGTTCCTCGCACTGCTCAGCGGTCCGCTGGAAATCCGTTCGCGGCAAGGCGGCCGGACCGTCCCGGCGGCGGAGTTGCGGGCCGTCGCCGATGCGGCCACCGACACCTTCCTGCGCGCCTATCGCGCCTGAGGATTCCGGGGTCATACTGGGCAAGTCTTGTTCCACAGCGGTTCCCGTTCGGGAGGTACCACGATGGAGCGTCAACAGAATCTGTCCCAGGATGCCCGCCGCAAGGCCGGTAACGAGCAGGCCGCGGCCCGCCGGGCCGAGCGCCGGGATCAACTATCGGACCGGAACCTGATCCTGCAGGAGTCGGGCGGGGATTACGAAGCGCCCACGCGCCTCGATTTCATGGCCGACGCCTAGCCTTCGTAACGCACGGGATCGACTGCCGCGCGGCGAAAATGACTGCGGGGCGGGAGGTTTCACCCTCTCCGCCCCGGCATATCGCGCGCGTCAGTTGCTGAGCGCGTCCTCTTCGGCCTTGCGCCTGAGGTTTTCGGCGACCTCGGCCTCCCATGCCTGGTTGGCCTTGGTGGTGTCGACCTCGAATTCGAAGCGCTGCACCGACTTCGGGTCGATGTCGGCGACGTCGACGTAGAACTGCTCGTACCAGCGGCGCAGCTGGTAGACCGGGCCGTCCTCCTCGGTGAGCAGCGGATTCTCGATCTTGGACTTGTGCTTCCAGATCTCGACGTCCTGCAGGAAGCCCTCGCCGATGCCCTTGGTCATCTTCGCGGCGATCCGATCGGCGGCGGCATCGTCGATACCGGTCGGCTTGCGGACCGACATGCCGTACTGCAGCACGAAGGCGTCCTGCGAGATCGGGTAGTGGCAGTTGATCAGCACGGTCTCGAGTTCGAAACCGCTGTAGTTGTTGATCAGCGGATTGACCATGTAGGACGGGCCGAAGTAGGAGGCCACCGACTTCAGCGTCGAATTGCCGCCGTACTGGGTGGCCATGCCCTTGTCGGGGCGGGCCGTGGAGTCCAGGTACTGGGTGGCGACATGGCCCTCGAAGACGTTCTTGAAGAACGTCGGGTAGGCGAAGTGGATGTAGAAGAAGTGCGCCATGTCCACGACGTTGTCGATGATCTCGCGGCAGTTGGAGCCCTCGATCACCATGGACTCCCAGGTCCAGTCGGTCCAGCCGTCGGCGAGCGATTCCGAGCCGCTGCCGTCGGCATTGGTGAACGGGCCCTCGATGTAGGGGATCGTCACCTCGTCCGGCGGCGGGTTGCCCTCGTGGTCGTGCCAGATGAACAGTTGGGCATTGCGCTCCAACGTGATCCACGAGCGGGTGCGGGCCAGCGGCGGGACGCGCCGGGCGTACGGGATCCCGGTGCACTTGCCGTTGCCGCCCCAGCGCCAGTCGTGGAACGGGCAGGCGATGGAATCGCCCTTGATCTCGCCCATGCTCAGGTCGCCGCCGAGGTGGCGGCAGTAGGAGTCGAGCACGTGCAGCTCGCCCTTGCTGTCGGCGAAGATCACCAACTTGGTTCCGAACGCCGACACCTGGTGCGGCTTGCCGTCGCGGAACGATTCGGCCAGCCCGAGACAGTGCCAGCCCCGGGCGTAGCGGGTCGGTGCGGTACCCACATCGATCTCGCGGACCTTACCGACCCGACCCTGTGGCGCCACTGCCATGATGAGCCTCCCCATCGAAAAACTAGAACGTGTTCTAATCACGGACGCTTAATACGGTACAACGCGTCCGGTACTCACGGGTAGGCCCCCGGGAAAAAGATGTCCCGGCCGCACCGCTGATCGGGATCCAGCGCACGGCCGATGGGGACTGCCGGGGCAAGCCCCCAAACGCCGGGGGCGACCGATCAGCAAAGACCGGATATTCTTCAGCCTGATCGACGCCCGGCCCAGCCGAAATTCGGTTTCGCCGGGCGTTTTCGCGTTCTCGGGAGGGAAAAGATGGCCACCACCGGTACGGTGCCCGAACAGGGCACCGTCGAACCCGCCGCCGAACGGGCGCCGTTCGCCTGGAAGGGCGTGCTGGCGGTGTCCTTCGGCTTCGCCGCGATCATGGGGATCGCCGCGGCGCGGATCAACTACTTCGGCGACGAGCTGTACTTCGTCGCGGCCGGACGGCGGCTCGCGTGGGCCTACCCGGATCAGGGACCGCTCGCGCCGTTCGTCGCGCATCTGATGGATTCGATCGCGCCGGGTTCGGTGCTGGTGCTGCGGATTCCGGCGCTGGCCCTGATGGCGGCCGCGGCCGTGCTGTCCGCCGCCACCGCGCGGGAACTCGGCGCGGGGGCGCGGTATCAGATCCTGGCCGCCCTGGCCTACGCCGTCTCACCGCTGGCCTTCGACCAGATCCAGCTGATCACCCTCACCTTCGACATCCCGCTGCAGGCGCTGATCATCTTCCTGCTGATCCGCTGGGTGCGCACCCGCCAGGACTGGCTGCTGATCGCCGCCGGTGTCGCGGCCGCGGTTGCCTTCCAAGCCAAATGGATGGTGCCCGGCGTGTGGGCCATGCTCGGCATCGGCGTGCTGGTGGCCGGGCCGCGCGAGGTGCTGCGCCGCCCCGCGCTCTACATCGGCACGCTGATCATGGTGCTGGCCATGGTCCCCGGCATCATCTGGCAGCAGCAGCACGGCTGGGTGGAATCCCAGATGACCGAGATCATCGCGCAGGAACAGCACGCCGCCAACACCGGTCCGCTGATCTGCGCCATCGAGATCGCCGTCCAGTGCGGCCTGATCGGCGGCCTGCTCAGCATCTTCGGCCTGTGGGGCCTGTTCCGCCTGGAAGCCCTGCGCCCCTACCGTTTCGCCCTCGTCGCGGGCCTGATCCTGGTCGCCGTGGTCCTCGTCGAAAACGGCCGCTCCTACTACGTCGCAGGCTTCTGGCCCGCCCTCCTCGGCGCGGGCGCCTACGCTCTCGGCACCGTCGAGGCCAAGCAACTACACCGCCGCCTGGTCAACGGCCTAGCCGTGGTCTCCGCATTGTTGTTCACCGCCTGGATGATCGCCATCCCCCTCCCCAAGAGCCTGATCTCCAGCCCCATCAACGACCAGGCCGCCTACTGGATGCGCGAATCCTGGTTCGGCCCCGACGGTTACGACACCTTCACCGCCGCCGTCAACGACGCCGTCCAATCCCTCCCCGAATCCGACCGCAAGAACACCGCGGTCGTAGCCGCCGCCTACGTCCAGGCCAGCGCCTTGGAGGAATTCGGCCGCGACTACAACCTTCCCCCCGTCTACAGCCCCAACCGAGGCTTCGGCTACTTCGGCCCACCCTCCGACTCCGCCCGCACCATCGTCTACCTCTCCGTAGACGGCGTAGGCGACAAGGAATTCCTCTCAAAATTCGCCACCACCACCGAATTCCGCAAAATCAACAACCCCAACGGCCTCCCCGGCCTGGAACGCCTCATCACCGTCTACATCTGCCACGACCCCCTGAAGCCCTGGTCCGAAACCTGGCCCAGCCTCCAAACCCTCACCTTCCCCAGCGGAATCTGACTCCAGCACAACGAAAATGCCGCCCGCCCCTTGCAGGGGCGGGCGGCATTTCTTTGGTCTAGAGCCTGGTCAGTTGAGGCCGGCGTAGCTGTGGAGGCCGCTGACGACGATGTTGATGATGAAGAGGTTGAAGAGCATGGCTACGAAGCCGGCGATGTTGATCCAGGCGGCCTTGGTGTCGCGCCAGCCGGAGGTGGCTCGGGCGTGGAGGTAGGCGGCGTAGAGGACCCAGGCTATGAAGGAGCAGGTTTCCTTGGGGTCCCAGCCCCAGAAGCGGCCCCAGGCGGCTTCGGCCCAGATGGCGCCGAGGATTACGCCGGCGCCGAAGATGGGGAAGCCGATGATGGTGGTGCGGTAGGCGAGGCGGTCGAGGAGTTGGGCGTCGGGGAGGCGGCGGGCCAGCTGGCCGAAGATGTTGTCGGATTCGTGGCCTGCGGGCTGCCAGATTCGGTAGAGGAAGAGCAGGCTCGCTACGCCGGAGACCAGGAAGACGCCGGAGCCGATGGAGACGACGGTTACGTGGACGGGGAGCCAGTAGGACTTGAGGGCGGGGACCACGGGGGCCGCGTCTACGTGGAGTTTGGTGCCTGCGAGGAAGAGCAGGATCAGGACCGGGGTCAGGAGGAAGGACCACATGCCTCGGTAGCGCTGGTCGCGCAGGAGGACCAGGCCCAGGCCGACCGCGGCGGCGGTCGCCATCGAGATGAACTCGAACATGTTGCCGAGGGGGAAGCGGTGGGTGGCGAAGCCGCGCAGGACGATTGACGCCGCGTGGATGCCGAAGCCGACGAAGAGGACGGCGAAGGCCATGTTGCCCAGGCGTTCCGGGAAGGGGCGGCCGGGCGCGCGGGGGGCCACCTTGCCGGAACGCCTGGGC
>NZ_BAAFGR010000193.1:0-12973 GCF_041154655.1 Nocardia sp. JMUB6875 | reverse complement strand
GCGGGGATGAGTTCGGGGCGGCAGAGGAGGGCGTAGCCGTCGAGGGTGGTGAGGTCGTCCCAGCGGTGGGTCCAGCCTGGGCGGATCCAGGCGATCGTTCCGGCGGTGAGGGGGTGGGCGACGAAATCGACTGTGAGGCGGCCGGTTCCGGCGGTGCAGTGGGCGAGGACGTGGAAGTCGCCGCGGACCACGGCGCGACCCGCTACCGGCATGGGGCGCAGCTGGTCGAAGGTCAGCAGTTCCAGGCCGGTGGCGGAACCGGCCTTGAGCGCGTACTGCAGGGTTCGAATCTGTTGTCCATTTTTGACCATGAGCGGTCATGAATCTACCTGGCCGGGGAGGGTTTGGGGACCATACCGTCCAGGTATGACGAAAATTGCCGTTGCCGGGGGATCGCTCCCGATTCACCTGCACGAGGGCGTGTCCGACGCGCCGACGCTGGTGTTCCTGCACTACTGGGGCGGGTCGCACCGCACCTGGGATCCGCTCATCGACCAGCTTGGATATCCGGGACGAATGGTCACTTATGACCATCGCGGCTGGGGTGAGGCCCGAGAACTGCCCGGCCCCTATGACATCGCCCAATTGGCCGCCGACGCCCAATGTCTGCTCACCGAGCTCGCGCCGGAACGCTTCGTGCTGATCGGCCATTCGATGGGCGGCAAGGTCGCCCAGCTGCTGGCCGCTCGCCGCCCGGCAGGCCTGGCGGGCGTGGTGCTCATCGCCCCGGCACCCGCTGAGCCGGTAGTCACCGCGGAGATGCAGCGGCAGCTGGTCCACGCCTATGACAACGCCGAGGCCGTGACCTACTCCCTCGACCGGGTCCTCACCCATCGCCCGCTCCCGAACCCCCTGCGCGAGCAGGCGATTCAGGACAGCCTCGCCGGATCGACCCCGGCCCACGAGGCCTGGGCCCTGGACTCCATCGCCCGCGACATCTCCGGCCCGGTCGCCAGGATCGACGTCCCGGTCCTGATCCTGGCCGGTGAACACGACGGGGTCGACCCGCCCCAGACCCTCTCCGAACACCTGCTGCCGCACCTCACCACCGCGACCCTGCGCATCGTCCCGGACACGGGACACCTTTCACCGCTGGAGAACCCGCGGGCGCTGGCCGCCGAGATCCGTGCGGCGCTGGACCATTCGGCCGCTACTTCCGCTCGGCTCCTTTGAATTCGATGGCGGCGACCATGGCGCGGGCCAATTGCTCGGGATCGTCGCCGCCGAGCGTGGAATCGGCCAGTGCGCCTTCGCGCCACAGGGTGGCGAAGCCGTGCACGAGCGACCAGGCCGCCAATCGGGCGGCAGGTCCGCCGGTCGCCGGTATCCCCAGTTCCATTACTCCGGAACTCAATTCGCCGCCGGGGCGGTTCCGGGCGGCGATCAATCGCTCGTCGTCCGCGCGCAGCAGATCGTGCCGGAACATCACGTCGAAATGCCCGGGATGGTTGCGCGCGAACCGAATGTAGGCGACCGCGACCTCGCGGAAATCACCCGAGGCCCCCCGCAATTCGGCATCGAGCAGCTCGAAACCCTCGATCGCGAGCGCGGTCAGCAGGCCTTGCCGATTCCCGAAATGATGCGCCGGGGCCGCATGCGACACCCCGGCCCGCTGCGCCAGCGCCCGCAGCGACACCGAATCGACCCCCTCGGCCGCGATCTGCTCGGCGGCGGCCCGCAGCAGGGCGGTCCGCAGATCTCCGTGGTGATACGCGCTCTTCGTCACTCCTCGATGGTCGCCCAGAATCTAGACATTGACAAGTTCCCGAGGTCACGCCTATCTTGTCAGTGTCTAGATTGCTCTGATCGCAAGGAGTCCGGGATGGCCCCGCTCATCGTCCTCATCATCGTCACCGGCCTGGCCCGACTGGCCGGCCTGCTGCACGCCACCGACTGGCTGGACTCGTGGCCGCACGCCGCCCGCCTCGGCCTGGCCGCCATGTTCACCCTCACCGCATCCGCGCACTTCCTGCAGCCCCGCCGCGACGCCCTGATCGCCATGATCCCGCCGCGCCTGCCCAACCCGGCCGCCCTGGTCACCCTGACCGGCGTTCTCGAATTGGCCGGAGCGATCGGCCTTCTCATCCCCTGGGCCGCACCGCTCGCCGCGGTCTGCCTGGCCCTGATGCTGCTGTTCCTGTTCCCCGCGAATATCCGCGCCGCGCGGGAGAGCGGTGGAATCAAGACCATGCCCCTGCCCCTGCGCGGGCTGGTTCAGGTGGTGTTCATCGCGGCATGCGTGCTCGCCGCCTTCTGAAAAGTATTCGGGTGAAAAGCAATCGGGGCCGCGGCAATAGCCGCGGCCCCGATTCATGCCCACCGAGTCATTTGATCGCGACCGGGCTGATCGGTGTTCCCACCGCGCCCGGAACGTGCAGGGCCGGCGCGCACAGCAGGAAGTCGTACACCCCGTCCTCGGCGCAGTCGCGGCCCAGCGCCTCGAGATCCCAGATCTCGCCGAGCGGCATGCCCATATCGCGCAACGCCAGCATGTGCAGGGGCATCATCACGCCGTCCTCGGGGCGCATCACTTCGACGGCTGGATTGTCGACGGCCACCGCGGCGATGTCGCGCCCGTGCAGCCATTCCGCGCAGCGCCAGCTCAAACCCGGACTGCCGCCGAACCATTCGGACTGCCTGCGGGTTTCGAGGAAGCGGGTCCACCAGCCGGTGCGGATGACGAGGATGTCGCCGGGCAGGAGCTCGACGCCCTGCGCCTCGATCACCGCGTCCAGATCGTGGGGGCCGACGACGGTACCGGCGTCGAGCCGATCGACGCCGCGGTGTCGCGCGACGTCCAGCAGGACGCCTCGCCCGACCACACCGCCGCGCGCCGCGACGTGCTCGATGCCGAGCTTGGTGGCGCCCCGGCTGGTGACGACGGCGGCCGGATAGCCGTTGTACAGCAGTCCGTCGTAGTACACGTGTGAGAGCGCGTCCCACTGCGTCGCGGCCTGCAGCGGCATCATGATGTAGTCGTCGTTGAACCGCATCGGACTGTTCGCGTACATGGCCGCGATCTGCGCATCCCCGGCGCCGCCCCACTCGGCGAGATGCGTCGCGAGATCGGCGTCACCACCGTCGACGGCCATCAGATGAATCGGATTGCGCCGGAACCCGCTGGACCCCTGCGGACCGTCCGCGTCGAACGGCACCCCCAGCGCGATACTGCGCCCCTGACGTGCGCGGGTGGCCGCGTGGGCGATGCGCTCCGGAGTCAGCAGATTCAGCGTCCCGAGCTGGTCGTCCGCACCCCACCGCCCCCAGTTGCGCACTCTCTCAGCGGCTTTGCGCCATGCTTCGGTCACGGGGACGCCTCCATCCGACGGGTCGAATCGATCTTTACCCGGTCCCTCGGAGCCTGTCGAGAGTCAGTCCCGGTCGGTCTGGTTGGATGGGCGCAGTGACCAGCGTTCCCTTCCGATTGATCGGCGACCAGCGGCTGGACCGGGTCATGCCCGCCTGGGCCGAGCACTATCCGCCCTACGACACGGTCGTCGGCTACTCGGACCTCGGTCACGCCTTCCTGATGAGCAGCCGCACCGGCGAATACGGCATCTTCGACCCGTACAGCCCCGGCGTGAAGGACTACGGCGTCTTCACCGAGGTCACCGACTTCGTCAGCCAGGTGCTCTTCGACCCGAGCGTCATCACCTACGTCCTGCAACCCGGACACGTGGCCGAGATCCGCAAACGACTCGGCCCGCTCGGCGACGACGAGGTCTACATCGCCACCCCGTACCCGTTCCTCGGCGGATCGGAAGCGCCGGAGTCGTACCAGAAGGGCGGCGTCTGGGTATTCTTCGACCTGGTCGCCCAGGCACACGAGGACGAATGACCCCTGACGAGTTCGACGAAGTCGAGCGCACGGAGGACTATCGCGCAATTCCGCGGCTCAGGGCGATGGTGTTCGACGAGCAGCTCCCGGAGTCGGTGCGACGCCGCGCATCGGACGTTGCCGCCGCAATCGACGGCACCGTCACCGGCGAGCAGTGCCGAAGCTGGTGGGCCAGTGGGGATCCCGTGGTCATGCGGCACGCATTGCGACACATGGAGCGCAGCGAGGCCGACGTCGTGGTGCCGGTGGCGAGCGACGATACGCACCCTCTGCAGCCAATAGCCTTGGCGGTCATGGGTTTCGGATTCGACGCGGCCGAGTTCGTCCCGGTAATGGTGCGTGCGCTGACGCACAAGGATCCCGCGGTGCGCAGGGCTGCGGCTGCGGGGCCGTTGTTCTGGCATGAGCCGGTAGCGGCCGAGGCGGGCTTGCTGGCGGCCGCGCAGGACGAAGTCCTCGAGGTGGCCGAGGCGGCTATCGATACCCTGCGGTACTACCCGACGCGGCGAGTGCTGCGCGAGATCGCGGCGCTTCGGGATGACCCGGACGAACGGCGAAGCGCCGCCGCCGTGGTGACTTTCGACGAGCTGCGGGACAACTTCGAAGAGACCGTGGTCGGGGGAAAGCCGAAAGCAATCGTGCGGCTGAGGGAATGGATGCTGCCTGTCCACGACCTGGTGGCGTGGCCGGCCGACATCGAGGTGCATGAACCGCCGGGGCTCTACCTTCCTCGCCCGCGCCGCGCTCGTCGCCCGCTCGGCATGTTTCCCGAATCCACCGTGTTCGCACTGCTCGAAGATCCGAATGCCACCCGGGAAGAGCTCGAGCAGACGCTCTACAAGGTCGATTGGCTGAGCTACAAACGCGGAACCCGGGCACGATTGGCCGCCGAACTGGTGGCTCATCCGAACCCGCTGATCCGCGAAATCGGCTGTACCGCACTCGAAGAGTGGGGTCGGGCCGGAGACCTCGTACGGCTGGTGGACGATCCCGATCTCGCCGTCCGCAAGTCCGCGATGTATGCCCTGGGTGGTCTTCGCGCCGATCCGGCGATCGCCGAGCTGGCCTGGCATCGACTGCCCGCCAAGTCTTCGACGGCCGCGCAGGAGGCCCTGCGAACCTACGTCGCCCACGCGGGCAACGACGCGAAGGACCGACTTGTCGCGCTGGTCCGATCCGACCCCCGAGAAGACGTTCGCTACGAGGCCGTTCGCGACTTGACGGGTCTTCGGGCGGCCGCCGAGATCCACACCCTGGCGGATTTGCTGGCCGACCCACCCGGCGTGAACTGGTCCATCCACACCGCCCTGCTCGGAAGCATGCGCGAGCTCGATCTCGACGCGGCCGTCCCGCCGGATCTCATGGCAGTCGACAACCTCCATCTGCAGCAGGCGCTCGCGAACTATCTGGCGCGCCAATCGTGATCAAGCACCGCTCTCCGGTACCGGGTGGGCGGTATGGTCGGGAGGTTGTGCGCTCCCTCGGGTCCGGCTACACCGCGACCGGCGGTGAGCCGTCGAAAGGGAGTGGTGGACATGGTTGTTCGTCGCAGCTTCGCAGTCGTCGCCCGGCGGGCCGCGCTGGCCGCGGGTGCGGTGGGTGCGTGTGCCGCGTTGACGGCGACGGCCGTGCCCGCCACGGCGGACAGCGTGGATCTCGGTCGGCTGGGCGGCATCGAATTGCTGAACAGTGCATGGTCTTTCGACAAGGCTGCGGTGTCGATCGGGCTGACCTATTCGACCACCGATCAGCGTGGCAATCAGGCCCGCGCGACCGCGGGGCTGTACCTGCCGCCGGGTCTGCCGCCCGCCGGTGGCTGGCCGCTGGTGGTGTGGGCGCACGGCACCATCGGGATCGGCAATGACTGCGCGCCGTCGCATCGTCCGCAGTCGGAGCGGAATCGCAGCTACTTCAACCGGATTCTCGACAGCGGCTATGCCGTGCTGGCTCCGGACTACCAGGGCCTCGGCACCGGCGGCAATTTCAGCTACTACAACACCTCTGTCGAGAGCCGCTCCCTGCTGGACGCCGTCACCGCCGTCCGTGGGCTCCCGGTGCCGTTGACCGGCCACTACGTGCTCGTCGGCCAGTCCGAGGGTGCGCAC
This sequence comes from Nocardia sp. JMUB6875, assembly GCF_041154655.1. Lineage (NCBI taxonomy): Bacteria > Bacillati > Actinomycetota > Actinomycetes > Mycobacteriales > Nocardiaceae > Nocardia > Nocardia sp. JMUB6875. Next base: position 7,030 of record NZ_BAAFGR010000193.1, on the reverse strand, counting down.
GCCGTCATGAGCGCTGCCGCGCTCTATGCCCAGAATCCCAGGTACGCACCGGGACTCAACGGCGTGATCGCCACCGGCCTGCGCACCAACCCCGCCAAGAGCCTGCGCGAGATGTTCCGCAGCAGCTCCACCGGCTCCGACAACCAGGTCGGCTACGCGGGCTACTACCTGGCGGCGATGGAGGAGCTCAACCCCGGCAGCGTCACCCCCTACCTGTCTGATTTCGGCAGGGAGTTCGTGGAAAAGGCTGCCACCGAATGCCTTTCGGATCTGGTCGCCGATGCGCACGGCCGTCGTCCCGCCGCCCTGGTGGCCGATCCGGACCGGCCCACCCCCACCTTCGAAGCCGACATCAAATCCCTTGTCTCCTACCAGGAGAAGGTCCCCGCCGACCTCATGATCGGCTACGGCACCGCCGACATCGACGTCCCCCCGGCCGATACTCCCGCCTACGGCCCCGCCCTGCAGGCCCGCAACCCGTGGGCGACGGTGACCGTCAACGCCTACCCGGGCAAGGACCACAGCGGCGCGTTCCTGGCCTCCCTCCCCGACGCCCTCGACTTCCTCCACACCCACTTGCCCTAGAACCGGTTGAGCGGCCGAATCTGCGGTGACACAGCGGAATTGATCTGCAAGGCGATGATCAGCCCGATACTCAGATAGGTGCTGAGCGGGCACAGCGCCACGGCCACCGCGTACAGCACCTGCACCACCACGATCCGATTGCGAATGGCCGCAACATCTTCCGGCGTAGTCGCGTCCGCGAACAGTTCCGCCCGCCCCGCGTAGCGCAGCCCCGTCAGCTGCGCGAGACCCAGGTACAGCAGATCCACCCAGTACACCAGCAACGCCAACCGTGACTGCGGGAACGCCGCCAGCAGCGCGGTCGCGAACGGCACCATGGCGACGCCGAACAGGAACATCAGGTGGATCCACGCCAGCGACCGATCCGCGCGGGCCAGCAGATTCAACTGCGTCTGCTGCCCGATCCAGAACATGCCCAGGGTGAGGAATCCCAGGAAGCAGATGAGGAATTGGGGCCCGACATGGGTCAGCGCATGCCACACCGGCGCCTCGGCCGAGACCGCCCCGTCCGACCACAGCAGCCGCTCATGCCACGCCTCGGACGCCGGGACGTGCAGTTCCAATACGAGCAGGGTCATGGCGACGGCGAAGATGCCGTCGCTCAATGCCGCCAGGCGACCCAGGTCCTGTGCGGCGATGCGGTGATAACGCGCCATGGGTCGAAACCCTAACCGCGTTATGCCGCAAGCTCTCTCGTGGCCGGACGTGGGCCGGTGTGCCATCGGCTGGTCGGGCCGATGGCACACCGTGGGTTACCGGATCAGGGGTTGGGTGTCCAGCACGCCAGCGGCGGGCCGGGCGGGTAGAGCATCGACCAGCCGATCAGCGCGCCGATGCCCGCGCCGATCGCGGCGCCGGGGAAGGCGCTGAGGGTGCCGCCGATCACGCCGCCGACGAGGGCGCCGAGAATGGCGTTGCACTGGTGCATCGTCACGTCGGGGTCATCGACGGGCTGGGTGGTGTCGGGGGCGGTGACACTGGGGGCGGGATCCACCGCGAGGGGATCCGCGTTCGCCGCGCCGGCTGCGATCAAGCTGCTGGCCGCGACCGCTAACAATGCAGTTGCTGTCGAGCGTTTGCCGATCATCGCTCCTTCTTCCGTGGCTGGTAGAAGTGCTATCGCGAGTGAATGTGCAACCTGGTAGCTAATCCATGCGTACCACCGATGGCAGTGGTTTATGCAGTTTCGGGAAATTTGTGACCACTGGGCTATTCGGCCGTGATCGGCGAGTCGCGGTGTGTTCGAACACCTATACGGTGGTCGTATGCGGATAGAGATCACCAGCGACCCGGTCGAGTTCCGCGCCCGGGTTGCCGGTTTCCTGGAGCGGGATCCCTTGCGGCACACCGTGATGTACACGGTGGTGGAGAACGAGATCACCGGTCTCACGGTCACTGAGGAACTCTCGTATTTCGCATCGGTGCACGAGGGTGACGAGGTGGTCGGCGTCGCCATGCGCACGGCGGGCCGCGGCGTCTGGCTGGGCGAGATGCCCGAGCGCGCCATCCCGGAACTGGTCGAACGATTCGCTCAACTCCTGCCCGAGATCCGCGATGTGGACGGCTCCGAATCCGCCGCCCTGGCCTTCGCTCAGGGCTGGGCCGCCCGGCACGGCACCACCCCTCGACTGGTGCTCTCCGAACGCCTCTACCGGCTGGGTGAGCTGCGCACACCGCCCGCGCCGGGTGCGCCGCGCCGGGCCACCGAGGCCGATCTCGAACTCTGTGCGCGATGGGTCGCGGCCATGGCTCGCGAACTGGAGAATTTCCCGCTGGCCTTGACCGAGTCCGCGCTGCGCGCCCGCATCCGGGCGGGCCGCTGGTGGCTGTGGGAGGACGAGGGCCGCCCGGTGAGCCTGACCGCGCACCAGATCCCGCTGCGCGGCTGGGCCAGGATCGGTCCCGTTTACACACCACCCGAAACCCGGGGCCGCGGCTACGCCTCCGCCCTCGTCGCGCACGTCTCCCAGGTGATACGCGACGACCTGGGCGCAGACGTCTGCCTCTACACAGACCTCGGCAATCCGACCTCGAACAAGATCTACCAAGCGATCGGCTTCGAGCCGGTCTTCGACCAAATCCTGTACGCCTTCGAATGACGAAGAGCCGCCGGCGAAAGCGCCTGCGGCTCAGAGTTTCTGGGGAGCGTTCAGTTGGCATTGACCGGCAGCGACAGCACCACCTCCTGTTCGTTCCCGGCGAGGTAGTGCACGCCCACCACGCGGCCGACCTGGACCAGCGAGACCGCGGCCGGGGGCAGGAACTTCTCGGTCCGCGCCTCGAAGGTGCTGCCGTCGGGGCGGGTGACCACCAGGACCAGATCCAGGCGGGAGTAGCCGTCGCGGATCTCGCCGGGCACGCTCAGCGAGCGCACCACCGCCTGGGCCGCGACGCCGCGCCGGGCGATCTCGATCTTGGCGGGAGTGGTGAAACCCTTGCGAATCATGGCCGCGTTCATGGCATCCTGCGCCGCCGAGGTGTCGCCGGACAGGTCCACCTCGACCTTGTTCAGATTGTCGGGCAGGTAGCGGACCGGCAGCACCACGCCGGGGCGCAGCAGCGCCAGCTGGGTGAGCGGCACGATCATCTTGGCGTGCGAGGGGAACACCTTGCCGTCGGCGCCCTCGACCCGGAAGTCGATGCGCACCTGCGGCTGTTCGTTGAGGTAGACGCCGGTCTGGCGGACACCCTCCACGGTGCCCAGGCCCACCAGGCCGTTGCGGAACTGCGAGCTGTTGTTGCCGGTGAAGGCCGAGATAATGCCGTCGCCGGTGAAGGCGAAGGCGATGGGGATGACGGTCAGGGCGATGATCGGCAGCGCCATCTGCGGGCCGACCCAGCCGAAGACGTCGTCGGAGGTGAGGCCGTGCCAGAGGTAGTAGCCGATGGCCAGGACGCCGAAAACGATTGCGGCGAGGCGGATCTGATTCTTCATGTGCTTTCCGGTTCGAAGATGTGAGCGGACGTGGGGGATGAACCCGCTCATGCCCGATGGCACGAGCGGGGTGTAGCGGAGGCCCCGGCATCCAGGGCGGACTGCTGGTCGAATGCGGCCTCGGCCGGGCGGGCTAGCCGCCGACGACGGTGCTGCAGGCGAAGACGATCTCGAACTTCTCGCTCTTGGGCCCGGCCATCGGGTTGGACATGTCCACGCCGCCGACGCCCTCACCGGTCACGGTGTAGGTGTTGCCGCTCTTGGTCACCTTCGCCGAACCGCCCGGCATGCCGTTGCCGAAGCCCAGCGCGTACGGCTGGCCGTTGGCGCCGCCCTTGGTGCCCGCGATGCCTACCGCCTGCACGGTGTCGGTGCCGGTGATGGTGGCGCTCGCGGTGAGGGTGCCGTAGGTGGAGTTGTTCTGATCGGTCAGAGCCAGCGCCAGGTTGCCGCCCTGCTTGGCGCAGGTGGTGTCGAACTTGCCGGAGATGGCCTTGCCGTCGACCGAGGCCGAGGAGCTGCCGCCGGCGGGGGCATTGCCCGGGGCGGAGGTCTCCGGGCCGGCGGGGGCGGCATTGGTGGCCTTGGTGGTCGGGGTGGAGTTGGAGTCGCTGGAATTGCTGCTGCATCCGGTGACCAGCAGGGCGGCCGCGGCGGTCGCGGCGAAGACGGCGGTGGTCAGGCGGATCGGCTTGCTGTTCATGGTCTTTCCTCGTTCTCGTGAAGCTGGCTCCGTGGTGGAACCGATGCCAGAACCGTAGGAATCGATACCGTCCCTACCGATCCCAACTTCCGGGTCGCGCTGGCCCCCGAAACCGGGATAACCTGGGCGAATGCGACGACCGCGGGCCATGGTGCTGGATGAGGTGTGGCGCCGCCTCGACGGTGTCGAACCCTTGAGCGGCCCACACGGCGGGCCGCTGCGGCGCACCGTCAAGCTGGTCCTGGACCCCTTGGTCATTCGCCCGGTTCAGCACCCGGCCTGCGCGGGCGCCATGCTCTCCGCCGACGGCGCGGTGTTGCTCGCCGCTCGCGTGCACGCCGCCGCCGATGTCCTGCGCGCCACCGCCGCCTGGTTCACCCTGCTCAAGCAGACCCGGCGCGGACTGCGCATCACCGAGGGCAATGCCCAGGACCTCTACTTCCAGCGCTGCTTCGAACTCGCCACCATGCACGGCCTGCCCGACCCGGTCCGCGACCGCGCCACCGCCGAAGCCGCCCTCCGCGAAATCCACGGCCTCACCGCGGGCCGCACCACCCAGGCCCTGAAGGAATACCTTTCCGACCCCGCCCGAGCCGCCGACCTGACCGACCTCATTCACACCGCCTGGCGGCGGCGCCCCCGCACTGACGTCCCCGACCATTCCGAGGCCCTCGCCGAACTCTTGGAAGCCTGCGCCGCAACCAGATTCGACGATGCCGATGCCACCGCCGACCTCGACGAGGCGATCGCCGCATCCCTGGGCACCCACACCGGAATCCGGCTCTGGCGCAACGACATCGCCCAGGAACTCGGTCTGACCCTGTTCCCGCTCCCGCAACCGCCGCGGGTCGGCGAATCCGCCTCCACCGCCACCCTCGGCCTCCCCTTCGACCGCACCATTCACGAGCGCATCTTCACCGTCCTGCAAGCCTCCAGCGAACGTGCCGACCTGCCCCCGATACCGGAACTGGTCGACGCCGAAATCGCCCGCTCCTGCGCCCCCTGGGCCCTGCTGGACGAGTCCCTGCGCCTGGCCGCGGCCGTCGGAGCCGCACTCGCGGTAACCCTGCGCCCGCTGGGCGGCCTGCCCTCCCGCAATGGCGGTTCCACCCTGAGGGCAGCGCTCGGCGACTCCGCCGCTACAGGTGACGCGGCCCCGCTGACGAGCACGGCCGCGGGTCTGCTGGGCGCGGCGGTCGGCCTCACCGGCACTGCCGCCGGGCTGCTGGGCACGGTCGTCGGGATGGCGGGCCCGTCCGCCACCGCCGTGGTGGTCGGCGCGGTCGTTGGATCCACCGGTGCGGCAACCGGTTTGGCGGACGCCGACGGTGTCTCCCGGAACGGGAGCGCGGGCCTGGTCGAGGACTCGGTGGCCGGCGGGGCGGCGGCGCGGGTGATCAATGGGCGGTGGCAGCGCGAGGCGTATGTGTTGCAGGCGCGGCGGATGATGGTGCGCGAGGATGCTGTCGATGGGCCGTTGGGGGCGGTCGCGGCGGATTTGCGGGTGCCTTGGCGGCCGTATTTGCGGAGGTTGTGGGCGCGGTTGCACGGGCGGGATGTGCGGGAGTTCTCCGTGTACGCCGCCGATGAGCTCTGGGATCTGCTGGACGGGGTGGCGCGGTCGGTGATCCTGGACCACCGGATGCGGGTGAAGCGGGCGTTGGCCGCGAGTGCGGCGGCCGAGCCCGATGATCGGGAATCGAGGGCGGGATGAACTCGACGGTCATGATCCAGCGGTATCCCGATGGGCTGTACGGGATCGTTCCCACCGAGGCACCGGCGGTTCTGTCGGCAGCGCCCGGTCCCGACGTCATGGTGCTGGAGGTGCTCGGCGGGCACCTGGTCTGGGATGTGCTTGCCGGACAAGAACTCCCCGCTGCCATGATCGACGATCTCGACCTGGCTCAGGAATGGGTCTGGGCCATTTACGGCGAGGCGGTCGCACTCGCTCTCGACGGAGCCGGTACAGAGCACCCGGTCGAAGCGCCCACACTCCCTGCCGTCGCAGCCGTGAGTGCCCGGCGACTCGCGTACGCGCACTGGGCATCTCGATGGTGGCCCGCCTCTACCCTCGACGGCATCGCCGCCCTGGACCCGGCGCTGCTCGATCGCGACATCGCCACGCTGACCGAGGAATGTGAGTTCTTCGTGGATGGGGCGGACGCTCTCGTGCCTTCGCTTTCGGATGTTGTCGAAAGTTCTTTGCGTGCCTCGGATTACGCGCTGGCCGCCGGGGACGGTCCGCATGCCGCAGGAACGCTCGTCCTCGCACGCGGCACCGGTGGCTGGGATTGGCGGCGCTGCCCGCCCGGACTGGTCGATGCTTCCGAATCCGCCGTGTCCTGGCAGCTCATCCGCGATGCGGGTGCCACCACGGTGGCCATCACCGTCGCGGCCCATCCCGCCCTGCCAGCCGAACTCCCGGCTCATCTGCGCCCCTGGGCGCACATCGATACCGGGCGCGACGAGTTGGACACCGAACTGCGTGCCGTCGATGACACCTGGATCGGTGAATACCCGCTGTCCGCACCGTCTTCCGCGGTCCGGATCGACATCCACGTTCCAGGTTTCGGCCCGGTCCCGGACTCGGGCGAGCTCTTCGCGGCTCCCACGCCCTCCCCGGACGCGGCACTGCGTCAGCGCATCCGCGACTTCGCGGCGGCCAGATTGCGTGCCGCGGCGATTCCGACGGCCGACGACGATCCGTTCGCCCCGCTGCTCGCTCAAATCGCGGCCGCCGCTGGAGATTCGGACTTCTGACATGCGGGACGGCGTCACCGGGGACAGCAATCCTGAGAGCCCATTGT
>NZ_BAAFGR010000192.1:0-13053 GCF_041154655.1 Nocardia sp. JMUB6875 | reverse complement strand
GTCAGGGGGTGGGTTCGCTGTAGGCGTCGAGGACTCGGAGGAAGAGGTCTACACGGTAGGAGCGGAGGGCCGGGTTGTCGGGTTCGAGGAGGCATTGGGTTTGGGTGCCGTCGTGGACGGCTACCAGGGCGCGGGTCAGGGCGGCGGGGTCGGGGACGTGGCGGCCGTTGCGGCGCATGAGGGTGACCATGACCGGGATGAGGGCGGCGCCGATGGCTTCCTCGCGGGCCACCATCACCTCGCGCAGGTCGGGATTGCGCAGGGCGTGGGCGGTGAATTCGGAGGTGATGCGGAACCACTTGTCGTCCACCGGGACTGCGGACAGGACCTGTTCGATGGCTCGACGCGGATCGCCTTCCACGGCGCCCGGCGCGTCGAGTACCGCCGCCACCTCGGTGAGCATGCTCGCCGACCGCTGCTCCCACATGGCGAGGAACAGCTCCTCGAGCGAGGTGAAGTTCGAATAGAACGCGCCCCGCGTGAATCCGGCCCGCTCACAGACCTGTTCGACCGAGCACCGCCCGAACCCCTCCTCGGCGAAGGCCTCGAAGGCCGCGTCCAGCAGCCGCTGCCGGGTCTCGGCCCGTCCGCGCCGCACCCGCACACCCCCGGTCGCGCCGTTCGCGATCACGCCTTCTGGATCGGATTCGCCATCACCCCTGCTCACGACCGCATCGTATCCGGTGCGGCGGACTCACCACCCGTGAGCGGGAGGCCGGCGGCGCGGGCGGCGTCGCGCAGGACCTGTTCGAGCATGGCCGGGGTCAGGCGGCCGGTGAAGGTGTTCTGCTGGGAGGGGTGGTAGGTCCCGAACAGGTGGAGGGGAGCGCGATCGGGGCGGGCGGGGGAGAGTTCGAAGTGTGCGCCGTGGCCGAATTTGGGCCTGGGTTTGGGTACGGCCCAGCCGGATTCGGCCAGGGCGGGCAGCAGCGCCTGCCAGCCCCAGCCGCCGAGCACCACGATCGAACGGAGGGTCGGGGCGAGCAGGCCCAGTTCGGTGATCAGCCAGTGGCGGCAGTTGTCGCGTTCGGCAGGCGTCGGCTTGTTGTCGGGCGGGGCGCAGTGCACCGGGGCGGTCATGCGGGTACCGAGCAGCCGGAGTCCGTCGTCGGCGGACACGCTGGTGGGCTGATTGGCCAGCCCGGCGGCGTACATGCAGGCGACGAGCACATCCGCGCTGCGGTCGCCGGTGAACATGCGCCCGGTGCGATTACCGCCGTGCGCGGCGGGCGCGAGCCCGACGATCAGCACCCGGGCGTCGGCCGGACCGAAGGCGGGAACCGGCTTGCCCCAGTAATTCTCGTCACTGAACGCGGCCCGTTTCTCGTGCGCGACCCGCTCTCGCCAGGCCACCAGCCGGGGGCAGGCGCGGCACGCGGTAAGTTCCGCGTCGAGCTGGGCAATTGTGCGGCACACGAGAAAATTCAAGCGCATCACGGGACGAACCGGGCGGCGACGCGGCGATGTCATGTCCCGGCCGAGCGATCCGGCGCGCGAGGCATACTGATCGCCGGTAGCCGAGAGTTAGCGATCTGGAAGGGAACCGGCCACGCAATGAGTGATCTCGTCGAACTCGGCACCGCCGTGGACGCGGCGCAGAGCGCGGGAAACCTGGTGGGCGTGTTCGCATTCGGACTGTCGGGCGCGCTGCTGGCGGTGCGGCGCCGCTTCGATGTGGTCGGCATCGGCGTCCTGGCCATCGCGACCGCCACCGGCGGCGGTGTCATTCGCGATCTGGTCATCGGCCGCACCCCGCCGGTCGCCTTCGAGGACCTCTCCTACGGCGGGGTCGCGCTGCTCTCGGCGGTCCTCATCTTCTTCTGGCATCCCCCGGTGCGCGTGGTCCGCACCCCGCTGATGGTCGCCGACGCCATCGGCCTCGGCATCTTCTGCGTGACCGGCACGGTCAGCGCCTTCCAGCACGGCATGTCGGCCACCTCGGCGGCGGCGCTGGGGTTGGTCACGGCGGTCGGCGGCGGTGTCATCCGCGACGTGCTGGCCGGTGTCACCCCGAGCGTGCTGTCCGACGGCGAGCTCTACGCGGTCCCCGCCCTGCTCGGTTCCGCGGTCACCGCGACCCTGCTGCACTACGGCGAATACACCTACTGGACAGGCGCTTTGGCAGGCGCGGGCGCGGTGGCCCTGCGCCTGATCGCCATGCTCAGGCACTGGCACGCCCCCATGGCCCGCCCGCATCGACGCCGTCGCGACGACAGCCCCTCCGTCTGATTCGCCCGGTCTCGGGCCCCGGCGTGTTGCGAAACAACGCCGCTGCTCGTGTCGCCGAGCACGCCCCGGGGTGATTGATAGCATGGCGAAGGCTTGGCCGACTGGCTGTGAAACACACCTCGAGAGAGTTCCTTACCAATGCAGTTCGAGATCGTCGAGCGGGACGAGACGTGGGTGGCCGGGTTGCCGGTCCGCAGTCCGAAACGTGCCCTCGGTGAACTGCGCGACCATGATCTGGAGGTGGCCTGGGCCGCCGTCCTGCATCAGGAACTCGGCGGCCCGCTGGCCTCGGCCTACACCGACTACGCGGCCGAACTCGGGACCTACAACACCCAGATCGTCGGCTACCAGTGCCGTTCCCTGGCCGAGGTGACCCGCGGTCACCTGGTGGCCCGCCTGCCCCGCGGCACCTACGCCCGCTTCTCCTCGGTCGGCAACTTCCCGCAGGTCATGACCGATCTGTGGACCCAGATCGCGTACGCCGAGGAGCACAAGCAGATCAAGCGCATCCACACCGGCGACTTCGAGACCTACCCGCACGCCTACAAGATCGACCTCTACCTGGCGGTCGAGCCGTCATGACCTATTCGATCGTGGTGCGGCCGGGCGGCGTCTACGGCGGCCTGGTGGTCCCGCGCGTGCGCCCCAGCTTCAAGGTCTCCAACAGCGAGCTCATCGAGTTCCTCCGCGACCGCCTGCGCGACCGCGCCGGCATCGACCGCCCCCTGGCCACCGTCTACGTCCCAGACCCCGCCGGCAACTACAACGTCCTGGTCTCCTACGAATACCCCGACCCGGACGACGTCCCCGTAGGCGACGTCCTCATCCGCGTCCCCAAGGGCGTCTACGCCCGCTTCCGCCCCAACGGCGACTACCACGATCCGGCCGAGGACGTCTGGGCCCAGGTCGACGACGCCACCGCCTCCGCGGAGATCACTCGCGCCTACCGTGAAGAGATCGAGATCTGGTCCGGCCCCACCGAACTGGAGCTCTTCATCTCGATCTTGGCGTGATAGCGGGAAGTTAACTATATGGAAACAGACCAGTCTTTTGGTTGATTTTCATAACCGATAGCAATGGTCTGACCTGGGTGATTTTCTGCACTCGCATCCGGGTTTCAGGCCGTTTGCCAGATGTCTGGACAATTGTGTTTGGGTGACTGATACTCCTCTACGTGCCTGCGCCGGGCCGGTCGATGCATGGCCGTATCGGGTAAGGACTCGGGAAGTCGCGCGAATCTCGCGTAGCAACGGAGTAGGAACTTGTATGGCAGTCGAAGCGACCACGACGGTCCAGAATGGGCAGTGGGCGGGAGGCGGCCCCGGGTACCGCGACGAGCGATCCGGATGCACGTTCCTCATCTGCACCCCGCGGTCGCACCCTGAGCTCTGGCGGCAGTTCATGGCCGGGGCCCTGCGGTCCTACCGGCGCTTCGACGTCGAAGACGCCCTGGCCTACGACGCGGCGATCGACGGCCGCTCGACCACCGTCTTCGTCACCGCGTTCGACGAATCCGGCCAGATGCTCGGCGGAACCCGCATCCAGGGTCCCTATCGACATGTCGACGAGTCGCACGCGGTCACCGAGTGGGCCGGGCGGGCCGGTGAGCCGGCGATCAGGAAGCTGATCGCCGACCGGATTCCCGAAGGCCTGGTCGAATTCAAATCGGCCTGGGTCGAACATGATTCCGAGCACCGCATCGCGGTGCGAGAGGGCCTGGCCCGCAGCGCCATCCACGTCCCGCGCCTGCTCGGCGCCCGGTACGCGTTGAGCACCGCGGCCGACAGTGTCGCCGAGAGCTGGCGGGTCAGCGGCGGCAGCGTGGTCTGGTGGGTCCCGGCGGTGCCGTATCCGAACGATCGGTACCGAACCGTGGCGCTGCTGTGGGATACGCACACGTTCCGCAAACACGCTGTCGAATCCCAGCTTCCGCTGCTCGAGTCCGAGTGGTCTGTGCTCTCGACCCAAGCGGGTGTGATGCCCCGAGCGGGAGGACCGGCGTAGGCATGAGCGGCGAGTCCGTCGCGCCCGATGCGTATCGGCCGCGACTACTGAACGAGTCCGATCCCGACGATGCCGCGCTGCTGGCAGAGCTGCGCGCCGACCCGCGCGTCGAGGTTCGCGATCTGCGACCGGCCCTGCGCGCCGAGTTCGAGACTCTGCTGGCGCCACCGGAATCGGCGGAAGGTCCGGAAGCGGATCGCTGGGCGTACTACCCGTGGCGCGCGTCCGTGGTCGGCCTCCCCGGACCGGAACTGTTTCGCACGCTTCGCCTGGACCGCAATCGGAATAAGCTGACACGAACCGAACAAAAGAGCCTGGCAACGCAGACAATTGGTGTGATCGGGCAAAGTGTCGGGCATGCCATCGCGCACACCCTTGCCCTGGAAGGCATCTGCGGCCGAATTCGCCTGGCCGATTTCGACGAGGTCGAACTCAGCAATCTGAATCGGTTGCCGGGCACAGTGTTCGATATCGGTGTCAACAAAGCGGTGGTCAGTGCCCGCCGGATTGCTGAGCTCGACCCGTATCTCCCGGTCGAGGTATTCGCCGACGGTCTGACCGATGACAATATGGATCGGTTCCTCGACGGCATGTCCGTCGTCGTCGAGGTGTGTGATTCGCTCGATATCAAGCTCGCCGTGCGGGAGGCCGCCCGGCGCCGACGGATACCGCTGCTGATGGAGACCAGCGATCGCGGGCTGCTCGACGTGGAACGCTACGACCTCGAACCGGATCGCCGGCCCTTCCACGGGCTCATGGGCGATGTCACCACCGCCGAACTGCGCGGGCTCTCGACCCGGGAGAAGTCGGCCTACGGTATTCGAATCGTCGACGGCAGCAAGCTTTCCGACAGCATGGCGGCCAGCCTGATGGAGGTCGGCCGCACCTTGAACAGCTGGCCCCAGCTGGGCGGCGACGTGCAACTCGGCGGCGCGACGATCGCGGCCGCGGTCCGGCGGATCGGGCTCGGCCGCAAGCTCCCCTCCGGGCAAACGCGGGTCGATCTCGACGAACGGCTGGACGCGCTGGCCGAGCCGGTGCCGCCCACCCTGGTGTGGCCGGTCGATCCGACCCCCGAAACCGTGCCGGACGATGGCGTGGCGGCGATATTGACGGCGGCACAGCGTGCACCGTCGGGCGGCAACGCACAACCCTGGAACCTGTCCGGCACGGCCGACACGATCACGATCGCGCTGGCGCCGGAACGCAGTTCGCTCATGGATATCGGCTACCGTGCCAGCGCACTCTCGGTCGGCGCGGCGCTGTACAACGCCCGTGCCGCGGCCGCCGCGCTGGGTTTGCTCGGTGCGAGTGAGATACGGACCGACGGCGCTACGCCATTGACCGCGGTCCTGCATCTGGCCGGCGGTCGGGATGCCGTCCTGGCGGCCGACTATCCGGTTGTGTTGGACCGCCACACCAACCGCAATTTCGGTGACGGTGCGCCAATGCCCGACGCGGTGCTGGACGCGCTCGGTGCGGCGGCGCTCGGCGCCGGCGGTGCGCTGCGCGCGATCACCGATAGCGCCGATATCGACGCGGCGGCGATGGTCTTCGCCGAATCCGATCGGGTGCGCTATCTGACACCGGGTCTACATGCCGAGATGTTCGCCGAATTGCGTTGGCCCGGTTCGGATCTGCGCAGCGGACTGGATCTGCGGACCCTCGGGCTGATGCCCGGTCAAGTGGGCACCCTGCAGGTGCTGCGCCGACCGGAGGTGATGGCACGGGTGCGCGCTTTCGAGGGCGGATCGTCGCTCGGGGAGCCGACCCGGGCCCAACTGCTGTCCGCTTCGGCCCTCGTCGCGGTGACCTTTCCGGCGCCGGACGCGGAGTCCGCCGAACTCGTCGCGTACGCACACGCGGGTGCCGCATTACAGCGGGTCTGGATCGAGGCGGAACGGCATGGCCTCGCGGTTCATCCGATTTCTCCGGTATTCCTGTTCGCTCGACACCACGAAGAGCTGGAGAAGGTTTCCCCGGAGTTCGCCGATACACTAACGTCACTTCAGGGTCGATTACTGAACCTGCTGGGAGTGCCCGCCAACGAAACCGTGGCTCTGGTGCTGCGATTGAGTCATGCACCGGGGGTGACGCATCGGAGTGGGCGGTTCCCGGTGCCGGACATCGCCCCGCGCGGCTAGTGCGATCGGAGACAGAGTGCCTCGTCGAACACTCGACTCGCTGGTGACTCAGGTCGCCGCCGAGTTGATGGGGGTCGACGCCACCACGATGGTGGCGGCGAGTGAGCGCGTGCTGTCCTGGCTGGTCGAGCACTTCGACGTCGACTTCTGCTATCTCCGGCACACCGATGCCGACCGGCGGGCCTCGATCCTGGTCGCGGAGTGGCCGCATCGGCCGCCGCTGGATCCCGATCCACTGCGTGTCATCTATTTCGACGAACAGTCCGATGGCGTGTTCGCCCAGCTGGAACACCGCATCGAGCCGATGATCGTGCGGCCCAACCCGGACAACGCCGACTATCAGCGCTCGATCGAGCAGTCGGCCGGTATCTCCGAGGTCTCCATGGCCGCGGTCCCGCTGGTTTCGCGTGACGCGCCGACCGGGGTGCTCGGCTTCATCAAGAAGGGCGACCGCGAGTGGAGCACGCGGGAACTCAACGTACTCAAGGCGATTGCCGCACTGTTCGCCCAGTTGCAGGCCCGGGTGGTGGCCGAGGAGCGGTTGCGGTTCATCGCCATGCACGACGATCTGACCGGGCTGGCGAACCGGCGGGCGCTGCTGGAACACATGGAGGATCGGCTCAGACCAGGGTGCGCGGGGCCGGTCGCGACCTTCTTCCTGGATTTGGATCGGCTCAAGGCGCTCAATGATTTTCTCGGGCATACCGCCGGGGACAATTTCATTCGTACGCTCGCCACCCGGTTACAGGAGAACCTGGACGCTGGCGATGTTATCGCGCGGTTGGGTGGGGATGAGTTTGTGATCGTGCCTGCCAAGCCGATGGATGCGGCGGCGGCGGAGCGGGAGGCTACGCGGATTCAGCAGTTGATTGCGCGGCGGGTGACCGTTGGGGAGGAGACTGTCAGTCGCGGGGCGAGTGTTGGTGTGGCGCTGGGGATTCCGGGGGAGACGACGGTCGCGGATGTGTTGCGGCGGGCGGATCATGCGCTGTTGTCGGCGAAGTCGAGTGGTGGGAATGGTGTCGCGGTGTTCACCGATGCCATGCGGGCGCAGTTCGAGTTGCAGGATGACGTGGAGTTGAACCTGCGCGGGGCGGTGTCGGACGGGTCGCTGGTTTTGCACTATCAGCCCGAGGTGGATTTGCGGACCGGGCGGGTGGTGGCGCTGGAAGCGCTTGTGCGGTGGCAGCATCCGACCCGGGGGCTATTGCCGCCCGGGGCGTTCGTGGGGGTGGCCGAGGCGACGAATTTGGCGGGGGAGTTGGGGCGCTGGGTGATTCGGTCGGCGGCGGAGCAGTTCGCTGGTTGGCGGCGGCGGGGGCTGGCGTCGAATGTGGTTATTCGCATCAATGTTTCGCCGGTGCAGTTGGTGAGTCTGGACTTCGTGGAGACCATGGAGGGGATTCTGCGGCGGTACGGGATCGACGGGTCGTCGGTGTGCCTGGAGATCACCGAACATGTTGTGGTGCAGGATCTTGCGCGGACACAGGTGACGTTGCGCGGGCTCAAGCGGATGGGTGTGCAGATCGCCATCGACGACTTCGGGACGGGGTACTCGTTGCTGTCGCATCTCAAGGCGTTGCCGGTGGACGCGGTGAAGATCGACCGGGGGTTCGTGCAGCGGCTGGGTGCCAGCGCCGACGACCTGGCGATCGTGAAATCGATTGTGGGGCTGGCGGGTTCGTTCGGGCTCGGAGTGGTGGGCGAAGGGGTGGAGACCACCGTGGCGGCACGCACGCTGGTGGCGCTGGGTTGCTATCGCGCGCAGGGCTTCCTGATCGCGCGGCCGATGCCGGCCGAGGAGGTCGAGGAGCATCTGGCGGCGGGGCGGATCGCCCTGGATCTGGATCTGCCGGGAACCAGCCGTTCGGTCCTGCCCGGCCCGTCCTGACATCGATCCCCTAACTTTCCCGGGCGCGGCGCGGAATCCGGGTTTGGAGCGCGTGTGCCCAGGAAAATAGGGGCGTAACGGGTACTCGCCCGACTCGCGAACAATAGTGTTCGCGTAGTAGCGTGCGGTCTGACAAGGCTGTCAAATTCGAGGATGGATCCGGCGTGCGTGATCATGGCCTGAGCGGCAAGAAGACCCTGATAACCGGCGCGGCGAGCGGCATCGGCCGGGCCACGGCGCTGGCCGCCGCCCGCAAGGGCGCCCGGCTGGTGCTCACCGACGTGAACTCCGACGGGCTGGACGCGACCGTCGAATCCATTCGTTCCGGCGGCGGCACCGTCGAGGTGGCGGTGGCCCTCGATATCAGCGATTACGACGCCGTCACCGCCTTCGCCGAGAAGGTGCACGAGCAGATCGGCTCGCTCGATGTGGTCATGAACGTCGCGGGCATCTCCACCTGGGGCACGGTGGAGAACCTGGAGCACCGGCACTGGAAGCGCCTGATCGACGTGAACCTCATGGGTCCCATCCACGTCATCGAGAACTTCATCCCGCCCATGATCGAGGCGAAACGCGGTGGCGCGCTGGTGAACGTCTCCTCCGCCGCCGGGCTGCTCGCCTTCCCCTGGCACGCCGCCTACAGCGCCAGCAAGTTCGGCCTGCGCGGCGTCTCGGACGTGCTGCGCTTCGATCTGGAGCGCCACGGCATCAAGGTGCACCTGGTGGTCCCGGGCGCGGTCGACACGCCGCTGGTGCAGACCGTGGACGTGGTGGGCGTGGATCGCGACGATCCGCGAATCCAGGCCTGGATCAAGCGCTTCCGCCGTCATGCCAAGTCCCCGGACGAGGTGGCGGAGGCGATTCTCAAGGGCGTCGAGAAGGGCACCTACCTGATCCACACCCAGTTCGACATCCGCTTCGGCTACTGGTGGGCCCGCAAGTTCGCCTGGCCGTACGAGTTCGCCATGCGCCGCGCGAACGATCTGTTCACCACGTTCCTGCCCCGAGAGGAGCGGGTTCCCGTCAACGGCACGCCGGAGTGAACTAGGCGTGGTCGGGAGCACAGGCCCCCGGCTTCTTGCAGTTCTCGGCCGCGTGCGTGTCCAGCACCCGCGCGCCCGGCCCCTCGTCGCCCAGATGGTCGTGCGCGTTGAAGATCTTGCACACGCCCAGCGACAGGCAGCCGCAGCCGATGCATCCGGTCAGGTTGTCGCGCAGCCGGATCAGCTGTTCGATGCGGTCGTCGAGATCCTCGCGCCAGGTGGTGGACAGCGTCTCCCAGTCCCGCCGGGTGGGGTTGCGGCCGTCGGGCAGATTGTCGAGGGCGCGGCGGATCTCGGCCAGCGGAATGCCGACACGCTGTGAGATGCGGATGAATGCCACCCGGCGCAGGGTTTCCCGGGGATAGCGGCGTTGATTGCCACTGGTTCGGCGGGCTGTGATCAAGCCCTCACGTTCGTAGAAATGCAAGGCGGACACCGAAACTCCGGCCCGCTGGGCCAGCTGACCGGGGGTCAGCTCCTTCGCCTGCCACGACGCGGTCTGCATACCTGAACATTACTCCAGGTTTTTCGCGGGTGCGAATTGCATGCCTTCCGGGGCGCGGGGAACTACCGTCGTGTCATGGGAACAAAGGCCGCACCCACGGCGCGACCGTTTTCCGTGACCTCGGAGGTCGGCGCACTGCGCACGGTGCTGTTGCACCGCCCTGGCGACGAGCTGCGCCGGCTCACCCCGCGCAATAACGACCAGCTGCTCTTCGATGCCATTCCGTGGGTCGAGCGCGCGCAGCAGGAGCACGACATCTTCGCCGGGGTGTTGCGCGGACGCGGGGTGGAGGTGCTGCTGCTGGCCGATGTGCTGACCGAAACCATCAAGGCCAGCGGGGCCGCGCGAATTCAGGGCATTTCGGGCGCGGTGGACGCGCGGCGGCTGGGTCACGTGCTCGCCGACGAGCTCGCCGCGTACCTGCGCGGGGTGCCCGCCGAGGAGCTCGCGCAGATCCTCATGTCCGGCATGACATTCGACGAACTACCCTTCGGCCCGGACGCCACCTCGCTGGTGCGGCGCATGCACCACGGGCACGACTTCGTCATCGACCCGCTGCCGAATCTGCTGTTCACGCGCGATTCCTCGTTCTGGATCGGCCCGCGGGTGGCCATCACCTCGCTGGCGCTGCCCGCCCGTGCGCGCGAAACCTCGCTCACCGACCTGATTTACGCCTTCCATCCCCGCTTCCTGGGCGTGCGGCGCGCCTACGAATCGCACACCGCCCCCATCGAGGGCGGCGACGTGCTGCTGCTGTCGAAGGGCGTGGTGGCGGTCGGGGTGGGCGAGCGCACCACGGCGGCGGGCGCGGAAGCCTTGGCGCGCAGCCTGTTCGAGGACGATCTGGCGCACACGGTGCTCGTCGTGCCGATCGCGCAGACCCGTGCGACCATGCATCTCGACACCGTCTGCACCATGGTGGACGTCGACGCGGTGGTCATGTATCCGGCCATCCAGGATGAGTTGTGCGCCTTCACCATTCGCAAGGAGGACGGGGGCGGAGTGAACATCTCCGGCCCGGACCCTTTCCTGCGCGTGGCGGCCGAGGCCATGGGCATCGGCAAGCTGCGGGTGGTCGACACGGGGCTCGACGGTGTCACCGCCGAACGGGAGCAGTGGGACGACGGCAACAACACCCTCGCCCTGGCCCCCGGTGTGGTGGTGGCCTACGAACGCAATGAGAACACCAATGCGCGGCTCGAAGACGCCGGAATCGAGGTGCTGCGCATCCCCGGCTCCGAGTTGGGTTCCGGCCGAGGCGGTCCGCGCTGCCTGTCCTGCCCGCTCTCGCGTGACGAGGTGTGATGAAGCCATGCTGGACATCCCGGTCGACCACCACTCGACGGTCCCGCCCTATGAGCAACTGCGCCAGGGCATCATCGCCCGGGTGCGGTCCGGCGAGCTGGCCGCCGGGACCAAGATCCCCACGGTCCGGGCGCTGGCGGCCACGCTGAAGCTGGCTCCGAACACGGTGGCGCGCGCCTACCGTGAGCTGGAGCAGGACGGCGTGCTCGAAACCCGCGGGCGGCTGGGATCTTTCATCGCCTCCTCCGGCGATCCGACCCGGGATCTGGCGGGGCGGGCGGCGACGGAGTACGTCGCGGTGATCCGTCGGCTGGGCCTCGATGACGACGCGGCGGTGCGGTACCTGCATGCCGCGCTCGGCGAAACCCGAACGGTCAGTTAGCCGTCAGCGCCAGCTGGGCAGCCACAAATGGTCATGCCAGCTGCCCGGCGTAATCGGCATCGCTGTCAGAATCGGCCACAGCCAGATGAAATTCGCGATGACCAGCGCCAGGTAGAGGCAGACCAGTAAGAGCCCCAAGCCTTGTCGCTCACTGGGCGGTACGAAGTGCTGCCAGCCCGGTGCCCCCGAGAGCCGCCTCCCGCTGGGCGGGGCGTGGCCGAGGATGTCGCCGAGCGTCAGCGCCACACCCATGGCCAGGAACGGCGCGAGCGGCACGGCGTAGAAGAAGTACATCTGCCGGTCCAGATCCAGGAACCAGGGCAGGATGCCCGCGCCGTAGCCGACCAGCACGGCGGCGTAGCGCCAGTCGCGGCGCACCGCGCTGCGCCAGATGGCCCAGGCGAGCATGGGGAAGCAGACCCACCACAGCGCCGGGGTGCCGATCGCCATGACGGCCTTCACGCAGGAGGCCTGGCCGCAGCCGGTGACATTGGTGTCGGCGTAGTAGTAGAGCATCGGCCGCAAACCCATGAACCAGGTCCACGGCTTGGATTCCCACGGATGGTGATTGCCCGCGGAATTGGTGAGCTCCTTGTGGAAGGTGAGCACCTCGCCGCCGTAGTACCAGAGTCCGCGCAGCGCGCTCGGCACCCAGGAGAAGTCGCCGCCGCGCCCGACCCGGACCCCGACCGCGTACCGGTCGTAGCTGGTCTCGCTGGCGAACCAGCCCCAGAACGAGGCCAGGTACACGAGGACGGGAATCACGCACAGCGCGTAGATCGTCGGCCCGAGGTCGCGGACCGCGAGTCCCGCCCACGGCCGCCGCACCCGGTAGCCGCGCCGGGCCGACAGGTCGAAGGCCAGGGCCAGCGCGGTGAAGCCGATGATCCAGTACGCGCCCGACCATTTGGTGCCGCAGGCCAGCCCGAGCAGCACGCCCGCGCCGAACCGCCACCAGCGCACGCCGAACCGCGGTCCGTATTCGCTGTCGTCGATGCGGCCCTCGGCGGCGACGCGGGCGATTCTGGCCCGGACGTCGTCGCGGTCCACGACCAGGCAGCCGAAGGCCGCGGTCACGAACAGGGCCTGGAAGATGTCGAGCATGCCGATGCGCGAGGACACGAAGGTGAGCCCATCGCAGATCAGCAGGATGCCCGCGAACGCGCCGATCAGCGTGGAGCGGGTCATGCGCCGCACGATGCGAATCGTCAACAGCACGATCAGGGTTCCGGAGATGGCCGCGGTGAACCGCCAGCCCCACGGGGTGTACCCGAAGATGGCCTCCCCGAGCGCGATCATGTCCTTGCCGACCGGCGGATGCACCACCAACCCGTATCCCGGGTTGTCCTCCACCCCGCCATTGGTCAGCACCTGCCACCCCTGCGGCGCGTAGTGCTTCTCGTCGAAGACGGGCGTGTGCAGATCCGTCGGATAGTTCAACAGCAGGAATCGGGTAATGGCCGCGATCCCCGTCAGCACCAACGTGACCACCCACCCCCGAGCCCAATCCGTCGGCCCGAAATCGGGTGAGGGCACCAGCGGAGCCGGAC
>NZ_BAAFGR010000191.1:0-13148 GCF_041154655.1 Nocardia sp. JMUB6875 | reverse complement strand
GTGTGGGCGGTCCGGGCGGCGATGCGCTCGGCGCGGGCCGGATCGTCGAGTTCGATCCAGTAGGCGGCGGTGCCGAGCCCCTTGCGGTGGGCGGCCAGGGTGACGCCGAACTTCGCGCCGGAATCGGTGAGCATGTGCTCGATGCGGTCGGCCGGGTAGGTCGGGTCCACCGGCAGATAGGTGGCACCGGTCTTGACGATGGCCCACATGGCCAGCACCGATTCCAGCGAGCGCGCGATGCCCATGGCGCACACATCGCCCGGGCCGACGCCCAGCGCGATCAGTTCGCGGGCCACGCGTGAGGACTGCTCGTCGAGTTCGCGGTAGGTGAGCTCGCGCAGATCCGCCGGATTTCCGGTGGGGTTGAAGCTGACGGCGACGGCATCGGCGGCGGATTCGACCGCGGCGGTGAGCAGTTGCCCCAGGAAGGGGCTGCCGGAACGGCGACGGCGACCACCGCGAGCTGATCTGCGAGCAGTATCCATCTTGTTGTTCACCTCACAGCTACAGAAATCCACACGCGTCGAAAAACTTCGACCGGCCCGAACCGACCAGACCGCGCGGCCGGGCGAACCGGGCACAGCATATCCGCGCGGGGCAGGTGCGGCGGTTCGAACCGGAGGGACTATCGGAGCCCCCGCCAGGTCGTTGCGGCTTGTGATCCGAGCCACAACTACTCGACGGTAGCTACCGTACGCGCCGCCGGGAGGTGATTCCGGCGGCGGCCTCGGTGATGTGGGTGCGGCCTATTCGGGCAGCACCAGGACGGTGGCGTGCTCCGCCCACGCCTCGGCGGCCGGGGTCGGGGCGTCGAGCACCAGCGCCCGAAGATCCTCGAGCGGAGCGGGATCCAGCTCGGGCAGCAGAGCGTGCTCGGTGAACAGGTGGGTCACCCATTCCTCGCCGAGCGCCTCGGAGAGGGCGGTTCCCGACTCCGGATCGACCAGGACCAGGGAGGCCCCGACCGCGCCCGCGGCGACCAGTTCGATCATGGCCAGCGCCGAATCCGGAGCGCCGTGGTGGAAGGTGCGGGATTCGAAGGTGAGGTCCAGGCTGCGGGCGCGGTCCACCACGGCGGCCAGGCCGTCGTAGGTGAGCGTGCCGTCCGCCGACCCGCGCGCCGCATCGTCGCCGCGCAGGGCGCGAATCCGATTGGCGTAGGTGACCGGTCGCGCCGATTCCGCGGCGATCTCGGCGGCCGTCTCGGGATCGTCGAGCACCACCCAGTCGATGCCGGACACGGATTCGGGCGCGAGGCCCACCGTGATGCCGACCTTCACGTCCTGGCCCGGCGCCTCGGCGGCGGCGAACGGCACCAGCATGGTGCCCGCCTTGAGCACCGCCCACACCGCGACCGCCTGATCCACACCGCGTTCCAGACGCACCGCGACGCCGGTGCCCGGGCCGCTGCCGCGGGCGATGAGCACCCGGGCCAGGCGGGAGGAGCGCGCGTCGAGGTCCTGGTAGGTCAGCGACTCCTCGCCCCACACCACCGCCGGGCCCTCCGGATCGTCCTCGGCGGCGGAGGTGAGCACCTGCGCCAGCGCCGCACCGCGCACGACGACCCCGGCGGGCTCGGGCACGGGCTGCGAAATCGACTGCACCACCGCGGATTCCACCGCGTCCAGCAGGACGATATCGCCGACCGGCAGCTGCGGGTCCGCCGCGACCGCGGTCAGCATCCGCTCCAGTGCCCGGGCGAAGGAATCGATGGAGGTTTCCTCGAACAGGTCGGTGTCGTAGTTGAGGATCACGGCCAGCTCGCCCGCCGCGCCGTCCACGCCGGGGCGCGGTTCGACGCTGATCTGCAGATCGAATTTGGCCGTGGCCAGGCCGGTTTCGACGGCGGCGACGGTCAGGCCCGGCAGTTCCAGCACCGGGGTCTCGGTGTTCTGCAGCGAAAGCACCACCTGCAGTAGCGGATTCGCGGTGCTGTGGCCGGGGGCCGCCAGCTCCGAGACCCGCTCGAAGGGGACGTCCGCGTGCGCGAAGGCCGAGAGGTCGGTCTCGCGGGCGCGTTCGACCAGCTCGTCGAACGGGGCCGTCGCGTCGACCCGGGTGCGCAGGGTCAGGGTGTTGACGAACATGCCGACCAGATCGTCCAGCGCGCGTTCGCCGCGCCCGGCGACCGCGGTGCCGATAACGACATCCGAGCTGCCCGACAGCCGCGACAGCCAGGCCGCCACCGCCGCGTGGACGACCATGAACAGCGACGCATTGTGCTGGCGCGCAACCTGATTCAGCCCGGCGTGCACCTCGGCGGGCAGGCTGAAGTCCAGCAGCGCGCCCCGCATGGCGGCGGCCGCCGGGCGCGGGCGGTCCAGCGGCAGCAGCGGGCGGACCGGCAGTCCGGCCAGCTGATCGCGCCAGTAGGCCAATTGCGCGGCGGCGGTCGAGTTTTCGTCGTCCTCGCTGCCGACGGTCGCGCGCTGCCACACCGCGTAGTCGGCGTACTGCACCGGCAGCGGCGTCCACGCGGGCGCGTCACCGGCGGCGTGCGCCAGGTAGGCGGTCATGAGATCGCGGGCCAGCGGCGCCATGGACGCGCCGTCGGCGGCGATGTGGTGGGCGACCAGGACCAGCAGGTAGTCGTCCGGATCGTCGCCGGTGATGAGGCGGATCCGCACCGGAACACTGTGGGCCACATCGAATCCGGTGCCGACCAGCTCGGCGATACGGCCGCCGATATCGGTGGCCCGCTCCACCTCGAGGCCGGTCGGGAGCGCGTCGGCGACCGACAGGATCTCCTGGTAGGCCGGCGCGCCCGGGGCCGACTCGGGATAGCGGGTGCGCAGCACCTCGTGGCGGGTGAGCACGTCCTCGACGGCCTGCCGCAGCGCGGGCACATCGAGTGCGCCGGTGAGGCGGATGACCATGGGGATGTTGTAGGCCGGGGACTCCGGATCGAGCTGGTTGAGCACCCACATGCGCTGCTGCGCCAGCGACAGCGGCACCCGCGCCGGACGCACACCGGCGACCAGTTGCGGGCGCGCGCCCGTGGCGCTGCCCGGAACGATGCGGGCCGCCAACCCGGAAACCGTTGCGGTCTCGAACAGTTCGCGCACGGCCACGGTGGTTTCCAGGGCCGCGTTGATGCGCGACACCGCCCGGGTGGCGACCAGCGAGTTGCCGCCCAGGTCGAAGAAGTCGTCGTCCGCGCCCACCCGGTCGACGCCGAGCAGTTCAGCGAATACGCCCGCCACGATCTCCTCGATCGGGTTCGACGCGGCGCGGAAGGCGCGCGCTTCGAAGGTCGGGGCGGGCAGGGCCTTGCGGTCCAGCTTGCCCGACGCGTTGAGCGGGAACTCGTCGAGCACCACGATCGCGGCCGGGACCATGTAGGCCGGAAGCGCCTGCGCCAGACCGGCCTTCAGCGCCTCGGCGGTGGTCGCCGCATCCGCCACCACGTAGCCGACCAGCTGATCACCGGTGTGGGCGTCGGCGCGCACCACCACGACGGATTGCGAGACGCCCGGCTGCGCCAGCAGCGCGGCCTCGATCTCGCCCAGCTCGATGCGCAGGCCGCGCAGCTTCACCTGGAAGTCGGTGCGGCCCAGGTACTCCAGCTCACCGTCGGCGTTCCACTTCACGAGATCGCCGGTGCGGTAGAGGCGTTCGCCCGTCCCGAACGGATCGGCGACGAAGCGGTCCGCGGTGAGGTCCGGCCGCTCGACATACCCGCGCGCCAGCTGCGTGCCAGCCAGATACAGCTCGCCCGCGACGCCGACCGGCACCGGGTTGAGCCGCGAATCCAGCACGTAGACACGGGTATTGAAGACCGGGCGGCCGATCGGCATGGAGACCGTGTCGGCGTCGGTGGCCTCGTGGTAGGTGACGTCGACCGCGGCTTCGGTGGGACCGTACAGGTTGTGCAGGCGCGCACCGGTGAGCTCGCGCAACTGGCGTGCGGTCGGCGCGGGCAGCGCCTCACCCGAGGCGAACACCTGCCGCAATCGTCGGCCCGCGGCGGCGAGCTCGCTGTCAGTGTCCAGCGTGGCCACGAAGGCCGAGAGCATCGACGGCACGAAATGCGCCGTGGTGACGCCCTGTTCGGCGATGATCTGCGCCAGGTACACCGGATCGCGATGCCCGTCCGGCTTGGCGACCACCAGCCGCGCACCGGTCTGCAAGGGCCAGAAGAACTCCCACACCGACACGTCGAAGGTCGCCGGGGTCTTCTGCAGCACAGCGTCTTCGGCGGTCAGGCCGTACTCGTGCTGCATCCACACCAGGCGGTTCACGATGGCCCGGTGCTCGACGGCGACGCCCTTGGGGCGGCCGGTCGAACCGGAGGTGAAGATGACGTAGGCGGTGTGCCCGGGTCGCAGCGGCCGGGTGCGGTCGGCATCGGTGACGAGCGCGGCGCTGTAGGCCAGCGCCGCCGTCTCGGTCCGCTCCATGGTGAAGGTGGTGACATCCCGTGCGCTGACGTCGAATTCGTCGCGCTCGGTGGTGAGCAGCAGGCGCGGGCGGGCGGTGTCGAGGATGTGGCCGATGCGGTCGATCGGCTGATCCGGGTCCAGCGGCACGTACGCCGCACCGGTCTGGAGCACCGCGTACATGGCGACGACCAGCTCGGTGGATCGGCGCATGGCCAGCGCGACAAGCGATTCCGGTCCCACACCCTGGGTGATGAGCAGCCGGGCCAGGCGGTTGGCCCGCTCGGACAGCTCCCGGTAGGTGAGCGTCTCGTTCTCGAAGATCAGCGCGACGGCGTCCGGGGTGGCCGTGACCTGGGCGTCGAAGCGCGAACCCAGGGTCGCCGCGGCGCCTTCCGGCAGCGTCGCCGCGACGTCGAAGGCGGTGGCGTTCCAGTCGGTCAGCACCCGCTGCCGCTCCCCCGCCGAGAACAGCGCGAGATCGCCGACCGGCGCGTCCGGCGCGGCGGTCACCGCGGCCAGCACCCGCTGCAGGCGCGCGGCCAGCTCGGCGACCGTGGCCGGATCGAAAAGGTCGGTGGCGTAGGAGAATTCGGCGGCCATGCCGGTCGCGTCGCCCTGCTCGTCGTGCGACTCCTGCAGGGTCAGCTGCAGGTCGAACTTGGCGAAGGGGATCTCCAGATTCGCGCCCGCCACCGTGAGCCCGGGCAGCTCCAGGCGGGTCGGGGCCATGTTCTGGAAGGTCAGCATGACCTGGAACAGCGGGTTGCGGGCCTGTGAGCGGGCCGGGTCCAGCAGTTCCACCAGGCGCTCGAACGGCACGTCGGCGTGGTCGAAGGCGCGCACATCGGTCTCGCGCACCCGCCCGACCAGGTCCTCGAAGGAGGCGGCCGGGTCGATATCGGTGCGCAGCACCAGGGTGTTGACGAACATGCCGATCAGGTCGTCGAGTTCGGCCTCGCCGCGCCCGGCCACCGGCGTGCCGATGGCGATATCGCGGGTGCCGGAGAGCCGGGCCAGCAGCAGCGCCAGCGCCGAGTGCATGACCATGAACAGCGTGGTGTTGCGGGTCTCGGCGAATCGCCGTGCGGCCGCGTAGATCTCGTCGTCGAGGCGGAAGGCGTGGGTGCCGCCGCGGTAGGAGGCCACGGCGGGCCGCGGCCGATCCCACGGCAGCACCAGTTCGTCCGGCAGATCCGCGAGCGCCTCGCGCCAGTAGGCGATCTGGCGGGCCAGCGGCGAATCCGGATCGTCCTCGCTGCCCAGCGATTCCCGCTGCCACACCGCGTAATCCGCGTACTGCACCGGCAGCGGCGCCCACTGCGGGGCCGCGCCCCGCATGCGCTCGGCGTAGGCGGACACCAGGTCGCGGGCCAGCACGCCGATCGAAACGCCGTCGGCGGCAATGTGATAGATCGAGGCCACCAGCACGTGCTCGTCGGGCGCGAGGCGCAGCAGGCGCAGGCGCAGCGGCGGCGCGGCGGTCACGTCGAATCCGGCGCCGACCACCTCGGCCACGGCGGCCACGATATCGGCCGCCTCGATATCGACGACCGGCAGCTCGGGCAGGGCCCGCGGATCGTCGAGCGGCAGCACCTGCTGGAAGCCCTCGCCGTCCACCTCCGGGTAGACGGTGCGCAGGACCTCGTGGCGCGCAACCAGATCCGCGGCGGCGGCCCGCATGGCGTCCACATCCAGCGTGCCGGTGAGGCGTACGGCCAGCGGCATATTGTCCACGGCGCTGTTCGGGTCGAAGCGGTTGAGGAACCACATGCGCTGCTGCGCGAACGACAGCGGCACCCGATCCGGGCGGGGCAGCGTGCCCAGTGCCGGTCCGGTCGGAGTGTTCCCCGCATCCGCGTCGAGTCGCCGCGCCAGCTCGGCCACGGTCGCCCCGTCGAAGAGCAGGTGCACCGGAACCCGCACGCCCAGTGCGGAACCGATGCGGGCGGCGGCCTGGGCGGCCAGCAGCGAGTTGCCGCCGAGTTCGAAGAAGTCGTCGTCCGCGCCGACCCGGGCATCCGGGTTGTCCGGAATCAGCAGGGCCGCGAAGACCTCCGCGACGATCTCCTCGGCGCGGGTCGAGGGCGCACGGAACTCACGCGCCGCGAAAACGGGCTCCGGCAAGGCGTTTCGATCCAGCTTGCCGACCGGGGTCAGCGGGATCTCGTCGAGCACCACGATGGCCGTGGGCACCATGTACGCGGGCAGCGATTCGCCGACGTGCGCGGCCAGCGCGGCGGTGTCCAGGCTCGCGCCCGGCCGGGGCAGCACGTAGGACACCAGCGCGGTCGCGCCCGAGGGCAGCGACTTGCCCAGGGTGGCAGCGAAATCCACATCCGGGTGCGCGCTCAGGGCATTGTCGATCTCGCCCAGTTCGATGCGCAGGCCGCGGATCTTCACCTGGAAGTCGGAGCGGCCCAGGTATTCGATGACGCCCGGGTTCTCGGCGTCGATCGGGGTGCGGCGCACCAGGTCGCCGGTGCGGTACAGCCGTGCGCCGGGAGCGCCCGCGGCCTCGCCGAACGGGCTGGCCACGAAGCGTTCCGAGGTCAGGCCCGGCCGCCGGTTGTACCCCTGCGCCAGCGCCGGACCCGACAGGTACAGCTCGCCGACCACGCCGTCCGGCACCGGCCGCAGCCGCGAATCCAGCACGTACGCACCGACTCCCGGAATGGCCGAGCCGATGGTGATGGCCTCGCCCGCCAGCAGCGGCGCGCTCGAGGTGGCCAGAATGGTGGCCTCGGTCGGGCCGTAGCCGTTGTAGAAGGACCGGGTGTCGCTCGCCCACCGCGACACCAGTTCGGGCCCGAACTTGTCGCCCGCGACCACCACGGTGTGCAGCTGGTCCAGCCCGGCCGGATCCACCGATTCCAGCGCGCCCGGCGTGATCAGCACATGGGTGACCCGCTCGCGGCCCAGCAGTTCGGCCAGTTCCACGCCGCCGAAGACCCCGGCCGGCGCGATGACGAGGGTCGCACCCGCGGTGAAGGTCAGCAGCAGTTCCAGCACCGAGACGTCGAAGCTCGGCGAACAGACGTGCAGCACACGCGAATCCGCGGCGACC
The DNA here is from genome assembly GCF_041154655.1 of Nocardia sp. JMUB6875. Taxonomy (NCBI): domain Bacteria; kingdom Bacillati; phylum Actinomycetota; class Actinomycetes; order Mycobacteriales; family Nocardiaceae; genus Nocardia; species Nocardia sp. JMUB6875. Next base: position 5,702 of record NZ_BAAFGR010000191.1, on the reverse strand, counting down.
CCGTAGTGCTCGCGCTCGGCGGCGACCAGCCCGGCCAGGCCGGAGTGGGTGACCACCACACCCTTGGGCTTACCGGTCGAGCCGGAGGTGTAGATGACGTAGGCCGGATGCTGTTCGGTCAGCACGCCCAGCCGGTCGGCGTAGGAGACGGGGTGATCGGGCTGCGCGGCGATCCGCTCCGCCTGCGCGGGCTCGTCGAGTTCGAGCCATTCGGCGGCGGTGCCCAGCGCGCCGCGGTACTCCCGCGTCGTCAGGCCCAGCACCGCGCCGGAATCGGTGAGCAGGTGTTCGATGCGGTCCGGCGGGTAGGCGGGATCGACCGGCACGTACGCCGCGCCCGTCTTGGCGATGGCCCAGACCGACAGTACGGACTCGATCGAGCGGGTAATGCCGATGGCGACCATATCGCCGGGCCCGACACCGCGGCCGATGAGTTCCCGGGCCAACTGCGAGGAGCGCGCGTCGAGGTCGCGATAGCTGATCTCACGCTGATCGGCGGGAAGACCCGTAGGATTGAAACGAATCGCAGTCACATCTGCGGCCGATTCCACGGCCGAGGTGAGCAGCTGTCCGAAGAGTGGACTACCGGACCGGCGCCGACGAGTACCGCGAGCAGAACGGCGGGCAGTATCCATACGCGTGCGATCACCTCTCGAGTCCGTCTTTTCCGCAGGCCGAAGGCACTCGGCACCACCCACGAAAACTGACGTCTGTACTCGGGACGTCGAGAGGGTCAGCGGATGAGATCAATACTATCGATGCGCACGAGTGTCCCCGAGCTGCCATCCGCTTTGACTATCGCTGAGCTGCAGCGATTGTTGCTGTGAAGTGACTTGCCCCACAAAATGGTTAGAGCCGGGCGGGTTTTTCAGAGCCAGCCGCGGCGTGTCGCCTGAACTCCCGCCTGGAATCGCGTGCTGGCGCCGAGGCGCTCGAGCAGACTTGCGGTGCGGCGCACCACGGTTCGGCGCGAGAGGCCCAGGCGGCGCGCGATGGTGTCGTCGGTGGCGCCCATGCTCATGAGCGTCAGGATCGCCTTGTCCCGTTCGTCCAGCGCCTCAGCGGGATTCACCGAAATCGGGGTGGCCATGAGCCACAGCGCGTCGAAAGTCTTGACCAGCAGGTCCAGCGTCGGCGACGGGCCGACGCGCACGCCCATGGGGTCGCCGCGGCGTTCGTCGGTGTGCAGCACCAGCACCGCGCGCCGATCGTCGGCGACGATCAGCTTCATGGGCGGATCGGGCAGCGTACGCGCCTGCGCGCCAACCGCATTGGTGGCCAGCACGTGCCGCAACCGCTCCGGATCCTGATAGATCGTCTCCTGGTACAGGGTGCGGTAGTCGATGCCCGCCTGGATGCGCGAGGATTTGAGCTCGAACATCCGCTCCTCGGTCTCCACATCGGAGAGGAACGGTCCGCGTTCCACCACCTTCACGCGGGCGTGCGCGGTGTGCTGCAGATCCTCGAAATCGGCCAGCAGCTGGCGGCGTTCGTACACGGCCACCACCGCGCCGTCGGCGTCGGTGGTGCGGCGCACCGAGCGGAAGGTCTCACCCAGGCGCGCGGCGGCCGACTGCATGCGCAGCATTTCCTGATTGCGGCGGCGAGTCTCGGCCTCCGACAACGCTTCCGGCGCGTGCGCGTCGAAACGCACCACGCCCTTGCCGTCGGTGAGCCGGACCGCCGCCTCGAGCTGGCACAGCGCCTCGAGCGCGGCCTCGGCCACGCGCGGCGGAATGCTCAGCCGCTCGGCCACTTCGAGCGCGGTCGAACGCGGATGCTGTACGAGCAGCGCGTAGGAACGCCCGGGCAGCGAGGCCGGGTCGAACAGATCGTCCAGTGTCGTCACCGCACCCACCGGCGTGCGCCGGTCCGGAAAGCGTCCGGGCGTGGGTACCGGTGAACGATCTACTGGTCCGGTCCCCACTGCTGCTGCATGAGAACGCCCTTGCTGGCTAGCCATGGCAGCGGATCCATCTTGTTGTCGGCGGCGTCCCAAATCTCGAGGTGGAGATGGGGACCTGTGGAATTACCGCGGTTGCCCACGGAGGCGATGACATCGCCGGTGTTCACGCGCTGTCCGGTGGTCACGTACATGTCGTTGACGTGGCCGTAGACAGCCGTGGTGCCGTCGTCCTGCTTGACGCGCACCCAGAGGCCGAAGCCCGAGGCGGGGCCGGCATCGATGACCGTGCCGCCCATGACGGAGTGGATCGGGGTGCCGATCGGATCGGCGAAGTCGATGCCGTAGTGCATGGCGCCCCAGCGCTGGCCGAAGCCGGAGGTGAGCTGGCCGTTGACCGGCTTGACCACGCCCGGGCCCGGATTCAGCTGCTGCTGCAGGGTTTTCAGGGTCTGCTCGGCCTGCTGCAGCGGCGCGGCGATCTCCGGCGGCAGATTCTGCAGGCCGAAGGGAGCCGGGTTCGGGGCGGCGGCGGCGACCGGCTGGGCCTGCGGCGTCTCGGCGACGGGCGCGGCGTCCGGCTGTGCCTGCTTCAGTTCGAGCGCGGTGTCCTCGACCGCGACGTCCTCACCGATGGTGGTCGGCTTCTCGTCGTGGGTGGGGAGCAGCGGGGCGGCGTGCGCCAGGGCGGGGACCAGTTGCGTCGCGGTGCCGATGAGGGCACCGGCGGCGACGGCCACGCCCGCGGCGGTCTTCACGCGATCGGCGGTGGAGGGATCGGCCCGGTGCCGTCGACGAGACGGGATGCCAGTGCGAGCAGCACCGGAATCACCAAGCAAATCCATGACAGTTACGGAGTTCGCGGTCGTTCGGTGGTGCGGCACTGCAAGTCCTAGCGTTCGGTGGGTCCGGTAACGATTCGGCATCGCTGTGACGGAAACTGTACTCGGTTGTGACCATTCCGCAACCTTTTGTGCGATAACGCCAGGTCGAGTACTCGAACCCTTGATCACAAAAGGTAACTCGAGAGGCACACTTGTGACATGGTTCTCGCTGAGTTGGGTACGCCGATAGTTCTCGCCCCGATGGCCGGCGGGCCGTCCACACCGGAGCTGGCCGCGGCCGTGTCCGAGGCGGGCGGGCTGGGGTTCGTGGCCGCCGGATATCTCCCGGCCGCCGAACTGGGCGCGCGGATCAAGGCCACGCGGGCGCTGACCTCGCGCGTCTTCGGGGTCAACCTGTTCTTTCCCTCTGAGCCCAGTCCGACCGCTCGGTTCTCTCCTTATATAGAGGAGCTGGCGCGCGAGTTCCCCGTCGGCGAGGCCAAGTACGACAGCGACGACTGGGACGCCAAGCTCGATCTGCTCATCGCCGATCCGGTGGCGGTGGTGTCGGTGACCTTCGGTTGCCCGTCGGCCGCGGAGATCGAACGGCTGCACGCGGTGGGGACCGAGGTGTGGGTGACGGTGACGACCGTGGCCGAGGGGCGGCATGCGGTCGCGGCCGGCGCGGACGCGCTCATCGCGCAGGGCGCGGAGGCGGGCGGGCATCGCGGGACCTTCGTGGACGATCCCGCCGACGACCTCGAGGATCCGCTCGGACTGCTCACGCTGGTGCAGCTGCTGCGGGCGGCCGTGGGGGTTCCGATCGTCGCGGCGGGCGGCATCTCGACCGGTGAGGCGCTCGCCGGGGTGCTCGCGGCGGGCGCGGCCGCGGCGCAGATCGGCACCGCGTTCCTGCGCTGCCCCGAGGCCGGGACCGCGCCGCTGATCCGCGCGGCCATCACCGCCGACACCCCGACCATGCTGACCCGCGCCTTCACCGGGCGGCGGGCACGCGGGCTGCGCAACCGGTTCCTGCTGGAGCACACCGGCGCACCGGCGGCCTACCCCGAGATCCATTACGCCACCGGGCCTTTGCGGGCCGCCGCGCGGGCCGGGGGCAATGCCGACGAAGTGAACCTCTGGGCAGGTCAGGCGCATTCGCTGGCGCCGGAGCTACCGGCGGGCGAGCTGGTGCGCAAGCTGTCGGCGGATGCGAGAAATGCTCTGGAGCGGGCACTTTCGTTGCGAATCCAGAGTTATTGACAACCGCTTTCATCTACAATCGGCTGACACCTTCCGCCATCCCATGAGGAGAGCGATATGTCACTCGACGTACCCACCGCACTACTCGAGCGCGCTGAACGCGGTGAAGTCAGCGACGCAGAGTTCGTCGAATGCGTCCGCAACTCGCTGCCCTACGCCTACGAGGTGGTCAGCCGGGTAGCCGCCGATCTGCGTTCCGGCACCGCGGAATTCGCCGACAACACCATCGCACCGCCCGATGAGACGGCCCGCGGCCAGCTCCTGCGCGCCATGGCCTCCGACGCCATCCGCGGCGGCCTCGAACGCCACTTCAACATCAAACTGGCATTCCAGAACTGCCACCGGGTAGCGGCCTTCCCCCTCTCCTCGGTAGGCAACGACACCTACACCACCTTCATCTCCACCCGAGCCCAACTCCTCAACCAGAGCCCCGAACTCCGCAACTGCTGACGGGGCACCCTAACGGCGCGACCTAAACCCGGTCGCGCCGTTCGGCGTTCACCGCTCCCGGCTTCCGTCACCGACGCCCCGCACCCCGGAACTTCCTGACCTCCCGCACCGCGAGCCAGATGAACAGACCCAGGGGCACAGCGAAGATCATCAGCGCGATCGCGGTTCCGATCGCCGCCGCCGCACCGTCGGCCTTCTCGGTGAGCACCACATCGATCCCCGCGGCGGTGAACAGCCCGAAGAACAGGATCAACAGCGGCAACAGGATCCACCACAGCACCCGCCACGCGCTGACCCGCGGCCGATCCCGCACCGACCCCGGCGTCCCCGCAGGAACGAAACCGGCGGGCTGCCCCGCGTAGGGCGACCCGTAGGCTCCCGCACCGAACACACCGGACGGCACCGCCCCGGCCGATGAGGTTGCGCCCCCGGGCATCCCACCGGACGATGTGCCGGACGGCAAGGACACCGCGCCCGAGCCGTGCGGCACACCCGGCAGCGGGAAGGGCGGCGGCGTCGCGCCCGGCAACCGTCTGCCGGGCGGCGGGGTCGCACCCACGGGCAGCCTGCCGGGCGGCGGAGTCGAGGCGCCGGAGTCGCGGTGGTCGGACGAGAAGACCGGGCGCGGCGTGGGCGTGGGTGTGGAGGCAGGATGGGGCGATCTGTAACCCGGAAGCGGTTCTCCGCCATCCCATTTCGCGGTCGGGGCGGTCCGGTTCTTGGCGTCCGCGGGTGCGGGAGGTCCGGAATCCAGCGCGGCGCGGGCGGCGGCGGCCAGGGCTCCGGCGCTCGGGTATCGGTGGGCCGGGTCTTTCGCCATGCCGCGCGCGATCACCGAGTCGAGGGCGGCGGGGACCAGGGAGCTGTGGTCGCTGGCGCGGGGCGGGTCGGCGGTGAGGTGGGCGGCCATCTGCTGGACGGGATCGGTGTGCGCGAACGGCTTTGCCCCGGTGAGGATTTCGTAGAGCAGGCAGGCCAGCGAGTAGACGTCGGACCGGAGGTCCTCGGTGCCGGAGAAGCGCTCGGGTGCCATGTAGGCCCAGGTGCCCACGGCCACACCGGCGCTCGTGATGGTGGCCTGGCCGACGCCGCGGGCGATGCCGAAGTCGATGAGGTAGGCGAACCCATTGGGGAGCGTGATGACGTTGGAGGGCTTCACGTCCCGGTGCACCAGGCCCGCCCGATGCGCGGCGTCGAGGGCCTCGGCAACCTGGCCTACGAGGTCGACGGCACGGGCGGGCCTGGTGCACCGGGACGTGAAG
>NZ_BAAFGR010000190.1:0-13149 GCF_041154655.1 Nocardia sp. JMUB6875 | reverse complement strand
GAGCTGGTGAAATGGGGTGGGCGGGGGGGGGTTTGGGTTAGTGGAGGATGCCGAGGAGGTTGGCGTTCTTGATTTGGGTGTCCTTGTTGGCCTGGACCTGACAGAGGCTTTGGACCGCGGCCATGGAGAGGTCGACCTGGGTGCCGGCGGGCTCGTTGTCATTGCCGGTTTGCTGCTTGATGAACTTGGTGATGGTGATGCGCTGGGTGTTGGCGTCCTGGGCGAGGTAGTCGCTGCACTTGGTTTCGCCGCCCTTGTTGAGGGCCTTCTCGACGTCGGAGCAACCGGACAGCAGGGCTACGGCGGTTGCGGCGGCGGCCACGGCCGCCCATCGCGCGGTGTTCATCATGCGTTCCTCGTGGGTCGTGCGCGGTGAGTGTCGACCGCGATCGACCGCCACTGTAGATGGGCGCGACCGTTCGGCAATCGGGGCTGAACCCGGAGATTCAGTGAAATGGCGTGTGAGTTGAGTCACACTCGCGTTCATTGAGCAAGTTGCATCGACTGCGGATTGGCATGCGGTGCAAGCGATTCACGGCTGGGATTCGGCGGCGCTGGCAGCGCGCCAGACCCTGGCCTCGCTGGTGTTGCCGCGGCGGGTGAGGAGTTCGGCCAGACCCGCCATGGCGCGGGGATCGCCGTGGGCGGCGGCGGTGCGCCACCAGTGTTCGGCCTCGGGGTAGTCACCGCGGCGGTAGCGCAGGACGCCGAGGTCGTAGGCCGCGGCTAGGTGGCCGAATTCGGCTGCCTGCGTCCATAGTTGGACGGCTTGATCCTCCTCGCCGCGGCTCTGCATGGCCACGCCGAGTTCATAGAGCGCGTTCTGGTAGCGGCCCGCGTCGGCGGGCAGATCCGGCGGCGGGGGAGTCAGTGCGAGGGTGAGTTCGACGACCAGTTCCCCGAAGTCGGGCGGGCCGACACCGGTGCTGCAGTGCAGGACGGTCCTGGTGGGCTCGCGGGTGACGAGCATGCCGTAGTTGCCCGACCAGGACACGATGGTGTCGGCCTCGTCCACCCAGACGGGCGTGAGGGTGATCGCAGCGTCGGCCTCGGTCGGGCAGACCTGCAGTTCGATGCCACCCGTCATGGCATCGCTCCACACGTCAACCCCTCTGAGCCGGCGGCCCTCCAGCAACACGTGCCCGCGGTCCACGCCGAGCCCGATGCCGAGGCTGCGCACACCGGGGCGTGGGGCGGCCGCGCGCAGGGTGAGGCGGACCGTGGTGGGGGAGACGCCCACGACCTCCGTGTGCAGGGGGTAGACCTGGGCTCCGTTCCAGGTCACGGGGTCCGCGCTGTCGTATCGGTCCGCCAGGGGAGGTTCGGTCGTGGCCGGCTCGGCGTACGAATACGACCCCTTCATCTGCCCCGCCTTTCACCGGTGCCGTGTGATGTTCGGGCATACCGTAGTACCGATGCCGCCCGCCGCGTCCCGTATTTGCCAGCTACGCGAAACCAGCAAACACCTGGTCAAATGACCTGCGTCCGGAGCACCCCCTGACGGGTGTCCGTGTCCGGATTTCGCCGGTCGCTCGACGTGTCGGCCACGTCCACGCGGTGTGTCGTACTTGCGCAACGGCCGGTGTCCTGTTGAATCGTCGGCGAAATACCAGCGAACGAGTGAAAGGTAAGGACATATGGCTCTGCCCACCATGACCCCCGAACAACGCTCCGAGGCGCTGGCCAAGGCCGCCGCGGTTCGCAAGGCCCGCTCGGAGATGATCGCGCAGGTCAAGAAGGGCTCGCTCAGCCTCGGCGAACTCCTCAAGCGTGCCGACAAGGAGGACTTGGTCAAGAAGACGAAGGTGTCGGCGGTCATCAAGGCGCTCCCGGGCATCGGCCCGGTCAAGGCGGCCAAGCTGATGGACGAGGCCGAGATTCCGGCGGACCGTCGCATCGGCGGCCTGGGCTCCCGTCAGCGCGCCGCGCTGCTGGAGGCATTGAAGGCTTGAGATCGGGGGGTGGCCTGCCGGGTCGGGAAATCGACCCGGCGGCAACCACTCCCACCGCCTTCGGCTGCTCGGTAAACCCGCAGGATATCGGCCGATTTGGTCTGAACGGTCCGATCCGATAACCTTGCTGAGCACCACCGGTCCGGGTGGCGGAATGGCAGACGCGCTAGCTTGAGGTGCTAGTGCCCGTATTAGGGCGTGGGGGTTCAAGTCCCCCTCCGGACACACTGAAAAAGAGCTCTCCCTACATGCAGGGAGAGCTCTTTTTTGTCGCCGATGCCGATGGTGTTCGTCAGGTGTCGCGCAGTTCGGTCAGCGAGTGCTTCTGGCGGCCGTCCAGATGGAAGTTGTCCGATGCGAGCCAGGACTGGAACGCTTCCCGGATTAGCGGCCATTCGCTGTCGATGATCGAGTACCAGGCGGTGTCGCGGTTGCGGTGTTTGTAGATCGTGGCTTGGCGGAACACGCCCTCGCAGGTGAATCCGAGGCGTTCGGCGGCCGTGCGGGACGGGGCGTTGAGGGCGTCGCACTTCCACTCGTAGCGCCGGTAGCCGAGCTTGTCGAAGGCGTAGGCCATCAGCAGGTACTGCGCCTCCGTCGAGACGGGGGTGCGCTGCAGCAAGGGTGAGAACATCACGTAGCCGACCTCGATGACGCCGTTGGCCGGACCGTGCCACATGAGCGCCATGGTGCCGACCGCTTTGCCCGTGGAGTTGTCGATCACCGCGTAGTGCATGGGATCGGTGCTGTGGGCGGCGGATTCGGCCCAGGCGCGATAGTCGGCGGCGTCCTCGAAAGGCCCGACGGGCAGGTAGGTCCAGTTCCGTCCGTCGGGTGCGCTCGTGTAGGCCGCGTAGAGGTCATCCGCATGGCGCGCGGGATCGAGTGGCTCGAGTCGGCAATAGGAACCGTCGAGTTCGACCCCTGCGGGGGCCGGACGTGGCGTCCAGTCGGGTAGCGGTTCGCCGACGGGCTGGCCGTAGCTGTTCAGGGATGGTGTCACCGAACCTCCTGGCTTCTCGTTATCCTGGTGCCCGGATCCGATTGCTAGGTCGCGCTTTTCGCTCGTTTGGCTCCGCCCCAGAGCGAGCCGGGGTTGGCGCGGTCCGGGTACAGCTCGATCATCGCGTCGTAAAGCTCTCGCGCTGTGGAGGTCTGGGCCTCGAGCCGATTGAAATCTGCGAGGTACCGGCTGGTTTCGGTGAGGCTGCGGGGGTCGTCGGGTAGTTCGGGGCGTTTGTGTCCGGCGACCACATATACGGGGTCGAGGGCGGCGAGTTTGTCGGCCGCGTCTATCCATTGCTGCCGGGTGGCAGTGTCGGCTTCGCCCATGTATTGGTGAATCCCGTTGTAGCCGACGTCCCCGGCGACCACCAGCCGCAGGTCGGGCACCCACAATGCGGTGCTGTGATCGGTGTCGGTGTACCCGGTCTCGATCACCTGCAAGACATGCCCTTCGAGGGCGAACGTGTCACTGTCGAGCGGCTCGGGGAAAACCTGCGGTTGGGCGATCTGCCCGGAAAACTGCGAATTCCAGAAGCTTTCGAGGTAGTCGGGGGCGCCCTCACGGCGGGCTCTTTCCGCCGTTCCGGGCGAGGCGACGGGTTTGGCAGCCGGGAACGCTTCGAGGAGTTGTTTGATGCCGAAGAAGTGGTCGCCATGGCCATGGGTGATGAAGATGTAGGCCAGGTTCCGGTCCTGGGACTCGAGCCAGTCGATGAGTTGCTGGTTCTGCTCGATGGTCAGGAAGGTGTCGACCAGCACCGCGTCGCGCTGACCGTAGATCAGCGTGGCGGTGTTCGCCACCCACTCCAGGTCTTCCTTGCCCGCCGGTACGTCCCGGGTCAGTCCGGCTCGGCGGACGAACAGGGTCTCGTACCGCAGTGCCGCGGTGTCTAGCGCCATGATGGTTTCCCTTTCTGCGGGTGGCTCCGGACGCCGCGGACGCTAACACCGCCGACTGCGCGCATTCGAGAACGTTGCGATCTTGTTGTAACCGCTTATCCCGCCAACGCAGCCACGGGTACTCCTCGTCAGAATCTGCCGGGAGAAGCCCATCGGGAATCGAGACGAACACGCCGAGTACTGAGATATCCATCCCGTTGTGCGAAGCGGCATTTCATGGCTTGTACCAGTGGCACCAGCCCACTGTCGACGCCATGACCTGGGGTTGGCCACCTTTGATGACGGATCGAGTGTTCGAGATTGCCGGTGACGGTGGCGGGTTCGATCTCGCCGTTGTGTGAAGCAGGGTTTTATGCCCTCTGCGACAGGCCAATACGGTCTGATTCATGGATTGGAATCCTCAGTCGGCGGAAGAAATGTTGGCGGCATTGCGGGCCGGTGCGGTGACATCGGTGGAACTGACCGAGGCGGCAATCGCTCGAATCGAGCGGGACGACAAGGCGATCAACGCGATCTGTGTGCCGGATTTCGACCGTGCACGGGCCGCCGCCGGCCGTGCCGACCAGGCGCGCGCCCGCGGCGAGGACCGGCCGCTGCTCGGAATTCCGGTGACGGTCAAGGAGTCCTATGACATGCCCGGGCTGCCCACGACCTGGGGCATCCCGCAGCACGCGAACTATGTGCCGGCCGAGGACGCGGTACAGGTGTCGCGGTTGAAGGCGGCCGGCGCGGTGCTGCTCGGTAAGACCAATGTGCCGGTGATGCTGCGAGATATCCAGAGCTTCAACGAGATCTACGGCACCACCAATAATCCGTGGGATCACGCCCGCACGTCGGGCGGATCCTCCGGCGGATCGGCGGCGGCCCTGGCGTCCGGGTTCGGCGCGCTGTCCATCGGTTCCGACCTCGCCGGTTCGCTGCGCACCCCCGCGCATTTCTGCGGTATCTACGCGCACAAGCCGACACTCGGGCTGGCGCCGACCCGCGGCATGGTCCCGCCGCCCGGTCCGGCCCTGCCGATCGACCTCGACCTCGCCGTCGTCGGCCCGATGGCGCGCACCGCCCGCGACCTCACGCTGCTGCTCGACGTGATGGCCGGGCCGGACCCACTGACCCACGGCATCGCCTACAACGTCGCCTTGCCACCCGCGCGCCACGAGCGGCTGTCGGACTTCCGGGTCCTGATCATCGAGGAACACCCGCTCATTCCGACCGGATCGGCGGTGCGGGCGGGCGTGAACCGGGTCGCCGAGGCGCTCGTCGACGCGGGCGCCCGCGTCGAACGGCACAGTCCGCTGCTGCCCGATCCGACCGAAGCCGCGACGCTCTACATGCAGCTGATGCTGTCGAACGCCGCCGCGGGTCTTCCCATCGACGTGTACGAACAGCTGCGGACCCACGCCGCCGCCCTGAGCGCGGACGACCGAAGTCTCGATGCGGCACGGCTGCGCGGCATGGTGCTCAGCCACCGCGGCTGGGTCGAGGCGAACAACCGTCGCGAACTCCACCGCCAGGGCTGGCGGCAGCTCTTCACCGAGTTCGACGTCGTGGTGTGCCCGATCACGCCCACGCCCGCCTACCCGCACAACCACAACGGAGGCCTGGAGGACCGCCACATCGATATCGACGGCGTCGAGTACCCGTACTTCGACCAGCTCGTCTGGGCCGGTATGGCAACCATGCCCGGCCTGCCCGCCACCGCCGTCCCCACGGGCCGGTCACCGGAGGGCCTACCGGTGGGAGTGCAGCTCATCGGTCCGATGTTCGAGGACCGCACCCCGTTGCGCCTGGCAGAACTACTCGAACAGAAAATCGGCGGCTTCCAGACACCGAAGTAGCCCACACCCCGGACTCTCGCCGAGAATGCATCCTCGCAGGTAGACGTCGAGAAGGCACCTGCACCAGTGCATTCTGGCGAGACCGGTCAACCACCTCGTTGATTGCCGTGATCGGTTGTCCGACAGTGTATTCGGCTGTCTTCGGGATATTCCGTGCGGACGGTGGGTAGGGTTGGGGCCACTTAGTTCAATGTCTGAACAAAGTGGAGGATGATCATGGTGACGCCGACGCCCGCTGACAAGTTCTCGTTCGGATTGTGGACGGTGGGGTGGCGGGGGAGAGACCCGTTCGGGGATGCCACCCGGCCGGAGTTGGATGCGGTAGAGGCGGTGCATCGGCTCGCGAAGTTGGGGGCCTACGGCCTCAGCTTCCATGACGATGATCTGATCCCGTTCGGCGCGTCCGGGGCCGAGCGGCAGCGGCGGATCGAGCGGCTGCGAAAAGCCTTGGCCGAGACCGGAATGGTGGTGCCGATGGTCACCACGAACCTGTTCACCCATCCGGTGTTCAAGGACGGCGGGTTCACCAGCAACGATCGGGGCGTACGCCGATTCGCGCTGCGCAAGGTGCTGCGCAATATCGAGTTGGCGGCCGAGGTGGGTGCACGGACCTATGTGCTGTGGGGCGGGCGCGAGGGCGCGGAATACGACAGCGCCAAGGATGTGCGCGCCGCGCTGGACCGCTATCGCGAAAGCGTGGACGTGCTCACCGAATTCGTCCGCGACCGCGGCTATGACCTGCGCTTCGCACTCGAGCCGAAACCCAATGAGCCGCGCGGGGACATCCTGCTGCCGACGGTCGGGCACGCGCTGGCGTTCATCACCACGCTCGCGCATCCGGAGCTGGTCGGGGTGAATCCCGAAGTGGGGCACGAGCAGATGGCGGGATTGAACTTCGCGCACGGGATCGCGCAAGCGCTGTGGCAGGGCAAGCTGTTCCACATCGACCTCAATGGGCAGCGCGGTATCAAGTACGACCAGGACCTGGTCTTCGGGCACGGTGATTTGATGAACGCGTTCGGGCTGGTCGATCTGCTCGAGAACGGCGGTCCGGACGGCACGCCCGCCTACGACGGTCCGCGGCACTTCGATTACAAGCCCTCGAGAACAGAAGACATTGCGGGCGTGTGGGATTCGGCGGCCGCGAATATGCGCACGTATCTGCTGCTGAAGGAACGCGCCCACGCCTTCCGCGCGGATCCCGAAGTGCGGCAGGCGCTGTCGGAGGCCGGGGTCGGTGATCTGCGCACCCCGACGCTCGCCCCGGGCGAGGGATACGCGGAGCTGCTGGACGATCCGAAGTCGGTGGATTTCGACCCGGAACGGGCCGGTGAACGCGGGTACGGGTTCGTCCGGTTGAACCAGCTGGCGCTGGAACACCTGCTGGGCGCGCGGTGATCCGATGACGCTGGTAGCCGGGGTCGATTCCTCGACCCAGTCGTGCAAGGTCGTCATTCGCGAGACGGAGACCGGGCGCTTGGTGCGGTCCGGCTGGGCGGCGCATCCGCCCGGCACCGAGGTGCACCCGGAGTTCTGGTGGTCGGCGCTGCTCGAAGCGCTCGCGGCCGCGGGCGGTCTCGACGATGTCGCCGCGATCAGCGTCGCCGGACAACAGCACGGGCTGGTGTGCCTGGACGAGACCGGTCGTGTGGTGCGAGATGCGCTGCTGTGGAACGACACCCGGTCCGCCGATGCGGCGCGCGACCTCGTCGACGAACTCGGTGCACCGGTCTGGGCACAACGCACCGGGTCGGTCCCGGTGGCCTCGTTCACGGTCACCAAACTGCGCTGGCTGGCCGAGCACGAGCCCGACAGCCTCGCCCGCACGGCGGCGGTCTGCCTCCCGCACGACTGGCTCACCTGGCGCTTGCGCGGCGGCGGCCTCGAACAGGTGACCACCGACCGCTCCGATGCTTCGGGCACCGGCTACTTCGATTCCAGCACCGGCGAGTACTGCCGGGATCTCCTCGAATTGGCCTGCGGCCGTGGCGACCTGCTCCTACCCAAGGTGCTGGGACCGAGCGAGTCCACGACGTCGTCGGCCGGGCCGCGGGTGGCGGCCGGGGCGGGCGACAACGCCGCCGCCCACCTCGGACTCGGCGCGGGTATGGATGTGGTGGTGTCACTGGGTACCTCGGGCGTGGTGTCGGCCGGTTCGGTCCAACGCCCGGCCGACCCGACGGGGATCATCGCCGGTTTCGCCGATGCCGCGAACCACCATCTGCCGCTGGTCTGCACCCTCAACGCCGCACGCGTGCTGGACACCATCGCCGGTGTGCTGGGTGTCGGACTCGCGAGATTGAGCGAGCTCGCACTGTCGGCGGCGCCCGGCGCGGAGGGTGTCGTACTGCTGCCGTACTTCGACGGCGAACGGACTCCCAACCTGCCCACCGCGACAGGAGCACTGCACGGCCTCACCACCGCGACCGCGACGCCGTCCAATATCGCCCGGGCCGCGGTGGAGGGCATGTTGTGCGGTATCGCGGCTGGACTGGAAGCCTTGACCGCCCACGGCATTTCGATCACCACCGTGCGCTTGATCGGTGGCGCCGCCGCACTTCCGGCGGTGCGCGAGATCGCGCCCACGGTGTTCGGCGTTCCGGTGCTGGCGCCCCAGCCCGGCGAGTATGTCGCCGACGGCGCGGCGCGGCAGGCCGCGTGGGCGCTGCAGGGTGGTACCGAGGCACCCGCCTGGCCGCACGCGCAGACCCCGGTGCGGCGCTATGAGGCTCCGGCGGCGGTCGCGGTCCGGGAGCGCTACCGAGCCGCCGAGTCGAGGTATCTCGAACGATGACACTGCGATCGGGTCCGGTCCACCTGCGCCAGGTGCGCACCGGAAATCTGCAAGCACTGATGCTGGCCATGCTCGACGGACCGGCGTCGCGGGCCGAGCTCGCCCAGCGCACCGGCCTGACCAAGGCCACGATCTCCAGCCTGGTGGAACCGCTGCTGCGGCAACGAATTCTGGTGGAGGACCCCCAGGTGAACAGCGGGCGCGGGCGGCCGTCACGACCGCTGCGATTCTCGGACGAGGCGCCCGTGGCGATCGGCGCGGAGATCAATGTGCGGCACCTCGCCGTCATCGTGCAGCGACTGGACGGGTCCACGGCGGTCGAACGGCGCCTCGAACTCGACAACCGCCGACGCGGCGTCGACGACCTGATCGACCGGCTCGCCGCGCTGATCCGCATCACCCTCGCCGAATCGGGCGGGGAGCCAATGGGATTCGGGCTGGCCGTACCCGGCATCGTGCACGACGGCGTGGTCGTGCACGCACCCAATGTTCCCGGCCTGACCGGTGTCCGGATCGGTGACCGCCTGTCCGCCGCGCTCGCGGCGCCGATGGTGGCGGTGGACAACGAAGCCAATCTCGCCGCCCTGGCGCACGTCTGGCCGCACCGCCTGGCCGGCGAGGACTTCGTCTATGTCTCCGGCGATGTCGGCGTCGGCGCGGGAATCGTCCTGGGCGGCTCCCTGTTTCGCGGCGGCAGCGGGTTCGCGGGCGAACTCGGGCACGTCATCATCGAGCGCGCGGGCCGCGCCTGCACCTGCGGCAGCCACGGCTGTGTCGAGCAGTATGCGGGCCTGCAAGCGATACTTTCCGCCGCGGGCCACCAGCGACTCGACACCCTGCACGCCGCCCTCCGCGCGGGCGACACCCGCAGCCGCTCCGCCGTCAATTGCGCCGGTTCGGCATTGGGTACCGCGCTCACGTCCCTGATCAATATCTGTGACGTCGCGACCGTCGTGCTCGGCGGCAGCTATGCGACATTCTTCGACGAATTCGCTCCGGGCGTACGCGCCGAACTCAGCACCGGTGTTCTCGCCGCCACCCGCCGCCCGGTCACCCTCACCGCCTCGCCCCTCGGGCGCGGTGCCGTCGCCCGCGGCGCCGCCGCGCTCATCACCCGCCGCCATTGCCTCGCACCGGAACTCCTGCTGGCCCCGGACCCGAACGCAACCTCCGACGAACGGATCACGACGGGGTGATGTGGTGCGCGTCGACCCCGACACCGGTATTCACGGATGAGGGTTTTGGCGCGTCACCGATGAATCCGACCGGCATTCGGGGCACCGGGCAGACCCTGCAGTGGCTGGCCACCGACATCGCCGACGGCGCTTGGTTCGTCGAACGGCGGCCCGACGGGGCGGCGTGGCAGCTCGGAACCCGGCCGGCCGATGTGACCGTGAGCGGCCCGGCACGATCGCTATTGCTGATCTTGACACGACGACTCCCGCTCACCGATGGGGAAGCCACCGAGATCAGCGTCGCCGGCGACATCGGCCTCGCGCAGCACTGGCTCGACAACACCGCCCACGTCGGCGGCTGATCGATGCCGCACCCGCGGGCCAAGATTCACCGCATATTCAAGGTAGAACTTCGGCTTCGGTTGATCGCCAAACAGGCAATACACCCGCTGGTACTCTTCATGGTATGAAGGCTAATACCTCCATCACCATCGATGAGCACGTCCTGAACCGGGTGCGCGAGGTTTCCAACGGGAACATCAGCTCGTTCATGGAACGGGCCGCACGCCATGAGCTGATGTATCTCGCCGGGCATGCCGTCACCGATTGGGAGCGTCGGCAGGGCAACGATATTGAAGCTCGCGCGTTGGCCGATCTCGAACTACAACAGGCGGCGATGGGGCAGGTGCGCGGCGAGGAACGGTAGATGGCAGTCCGGCGCGGCGAGATCCGCTCTTACCTGCCTGGAGTAAGCGGACGCGACAAACCGTCGACCATATCCGGTGACCGGGTGGTCGTGATCTCCAATGACGGCGCTAACCGCGCGATGTCCACCGCGCTCGTGCTACCGATTCTCGACCGTGTCGACGACGATCTCGAACCCTCCGCATTCAGCTTGATTGTGCCGCTCGGCGATCTCGATCCGCTCCCGGGTGCCGCGGTCCAGGTGTACTGGCCGAAGGTGATCCCGATGTCCTGGTTCACCGAGCCCGTAGGAACGATCAGTCTGGCCACTTTGCGGCAAGTGTTCGCGGCCCTCGTCGACTACGTTGGCGAATAGCTGATTCGACGAAAGTCCCGATTGCTCGATGCCGTAATACTGTGTGCTTCAACGCGGTTCGAGCCTTCCCGAGACTAGCGATCGTGAGCCAGGCGAGAGATGAGGCCACCTGCCAGTACGTCTTCGACCTGGCGCGGCGAGAGACTGTGGTGGACGGTGAAGGTGCGGTCATTGGTTACGTCGCGCACGCGCAGCTGGGTGGTGTGGGCGATGTCGTGTAGACCCTCGAGCAGCAGCGTGTCGCCCTGATCGATACCGTCGTAGTCGGCGGGATCGTCGAATTCCACTGCCAGAACTCCGAAGTTGGCGAGGTTCTGCCAGTGGATGCGGGCGAAGGACTTGGCGATGACCACTCGCAGACCGAGGTAGCGGGGTGCGATCGCCGCGTGCTCGCGCGAGGAGCCCTGACCGTAGTTCTCGCCACCGACCACGATGTGACCGGATTCGGCAGCCTGCTGTGCGCGTTCGGGATAGGTCTCGTCGATCTGGGTGAAGGTGAACATCGCCAGTTTCGGGATATTGGAGCGGAAGGGCAGGGCGCGCGCCCCGGCGGGGGAGATCTCGTCGGTGGAGACGCCGTCGCCGACCTTCAGCAGGACCGGCGCTTCCACCCGCTCGGGCAGTGGTGTCAGGTCGGGCAGGCTGGAGATGTTGGGGCCCTTGACCGGTCGCACCTTCCGGGCCTCGTCGGGATCCAGCGGCGCGACCAGCATCGTGGTGTTGATCGAGGCCTGGGCGGGCAGTTCGATCTTCGGATACTCCATGCGCACGGTGTGCGCCCAAGCTCGAGGATCGGTGATCACACCGGTCAGCGCGGATGCCGCCGCGGTCTCCGGCGAGCACAACCACACGGCATCCTCCTTGGTGCCGGAGCGGCCAGGGAAATTACGGGGCATGGTGCGCAACGAGTTCCGGCCCACCGCGGGGGCCTGACCCATGCCGATACAGCCCATGCACCCGGCCTGATGGATGCGCGCCCCGGCGACCACCAGTTCGGTGATCGCCCCCATTTTCGTCAGATCGGTGAGGATTTCCCGCGAGGTCGGGTTGACGTCGAAGCTGACCTGCGGCACGGTCTGCCGCCCGGCCACCATGGCCGCCGCGATCGCGAAGTCGCGCAGCCCGGGATTGGCGCTGGATCCGATGACCACCTGCGCGATCTCGGTGCCAGCCACCTCGCGGACCGGCACCACATTGCCCGGCGAGGACGGCCGCGCGATGAGTGGCTCGAGACCGGACAGATCGATGCTGTCCTCGAGGTCGTAGTTGGCATCGGGGTCGGCGGCCAGCTCTACCCAATCGCTGTCGCGTCCCTCCTCGCGCAGGAAGGCGCGCACCGCCTCGTCGCTGGGGAAAACCGTTGTGGTCGCCCCCAATTCGGCCCCCATGTTCGCGATCACGTGCCGGTCCATCGCCGACAGTCCCGCCAACCCGGGCCCGTGATACTCGATGATGCGGTTGACGCCCCCGGACACACCGTGCCGGCGCAGCATCTCGAGGATCACGTCCTTGGCCGAACACCATTGCGGCAGTTCGCCTTCCAGCCGAACCCCCCACACCTGCGGCATCCGCAGGTGCAGGGGCCGACCCGAGATCGCCAGCGCCACTTCCAGTCCGCCGACCCCGATGGCGAGCATGCCGAGCGCACCGCCCGCCGGGGTGTGCGAATCCGACCCCGCGAGCGTCCGGCCCGGCACCCCGAACCGCTGCATGTGGGTCGGATGCGAGACGCCATTGCCGGCCTTGGAGAACCACAGTCCGAAGCGCTGCGCGGCCGTGCGGAGGTATTCGTGATCCTCGGCGTTCTTCTCATCGGTCTGCAGCAGATTGTGGTCGACGTATTGGACGCTGACCTCCGTGCGCGCCCGGTCCAGGCCCAGCGCCTCGAGTTCCTGCATCACCAGGGTCCCGGTGGCGTCCTGGGTCAGGGTCTGATCGATTCGGATCGCGATCTCCTCGCCCGGTGTCATCTCACCGGACTCCAGATGCGATGCGATCAGCTTGCGCGCGAGATTCATTGCCATGGCCGGTTACATCGATCAGCTACCGGACTGAGGTCCGACGACGAACGTCGGGTTCCCGTTCGTGTCGACACCGGTATCGAGGACCTTGTCGTCGAAGTAGACCGCCGAGTCGTGGTCCATGAAGATCCGGGCGCCCTCGGCATTCAAGACCTCGTCGTGCTCGGCCGGACCGTCGGCGACCCGCAGCCGGAAGGTCTCGGCCTGGTCGGCCGTCGTGATCCGCAGTCCGGCGTCCTGTGGTCCGCCTTGGGTGGAGGTGATATCGCGAACCGCCTTGACGGCCATGGGGGTGAGCATCAACATGTGGCCTCCTTCCGTCGTCGGTGTGCCGGCTCAGAGTGCTGGCAGTCGGTCGGGTAACCGGGAACCGCGCGACGAAACCTCGATCACCGGAAGATGTG
>NZ_BAAFGR010000189.1:0-13180 GCF_041154655.1 Nocardia sp. JMUB6875 | reverse complement strand
ATCTCCGGGTGTCACCTGCCGCGGCGGGGGCGGCAGGTGACACCCGGAGAAAACCGGATGCAACGGACCGGAATTCGTGGGATGTTCGATTCATGGCATCGACGAATGGCATTGTCGTACGTTCGGCGCGAACCGAGGAGCGGGATCAGATCCTGCGGCTGTCGGAGATCTGCTTCGGAATGCGGGTCGGCCCGGCCGATATCGAATACGGGCCGCGGGTCTTCCCGACCGAGCGGGCCCTGGTCGCCGTGGACGGCGACCGCATTGTCGGGCACACCAACGACCACACCATGACCGTGACCGTCCCGGGCGGCGGCACCGTGCGGGCCTGCGGCGTCACCAGTGTCGTGGTCGCGCCCACCCATCGGCGGCGCGGCATCCTGCGCGCGCTCTACACCGAGCAGCATCGGCGCACCGAGGCCGAGGGCGTGCCGCTCACCATCTTCACCGCCAGCGAGGGCACCATCTACGGCCGCTTCGGCTACGGCCCGACCGTGGTCGAGGTCGACTTCACCGTGCGCGGCCGTGCCGCCGAATTCCGGCCCAGCACACCGGATCCCGGCGGTGTTCAGGTCGTGTCGCTGGACGAGGCCAAGACCGTGCTGCCCGAGATCTACGACCGCTGGCGGCGACTCGTCCCCGGTGCGCAGGTCCGCCCCGAAGCCCGCTGGCAGCAGCGGGTTTTCGCCGATTCGATACAGACCGAGGACGGCGCGCCGCAGTTCTTCCTGACCCATCCCGACGGCTACGCCATCCTGCGCCGCGCCTGGAGCGACGAGGGGAACACCGCCACCGTCCGCGAACTGCGCGCCGTCACCCCGGAGGCCCACATCGCGCTGTGGCGCGTCCTGCTCAACCTGGATCTGGTGAAGAAGGTGGTGGCCAGCACCAGCGACAACGATCCGCTCCCCCACCTGGTGACCGATCCGCGGCTGGTCCACGTCACCGCCCGCCACGACGCCCTGTGGGCCCGGATCATGGACGTCCCCGCCGCGCTCACCGCCCGCACCTACCAGCGCGACCTGGATCTCGTACTGGCCGTCGACGATCCCTTCCGCGACGCGGGCGGCAACTTCGCCCTGCGCATTCGCGACGGCCTCGCCGAATGCGAGCCCACCGACCGCAGCCCCGACCTGGAACTCGGCATCGACGTCCTCTCCAGCCTCTACTTCGGCGCCTACCGAGCCCGGACCTTCGCCGCCGCCAATCGAATTCAAGCCAAGGACACAGCAGAACTCCGCGCCTTCGACGAGGCCTTCACCTCGGATCGGGACGCCGAGCTCGGCTGGTTCTTCTGAAGATCGATCGGTGCCCCTGACGGCCGACCACGAAATCAGGGTTTTCCCTGGTGGTCGGCGGTCCAGGAGACTGGCATGCTGGTTGACGTGAAACCCATCCAGTTGATACTCAACGTCCTGTGGCTCGTGCTGGTCGGATTCTGGATGGCCATCGGGTACGTCATCGCCGGACTGATCTGCTGCATCCTGATCGTCACGATTCCGTGGGGCATCGCGTCCTTCCGGATCGCGAACTTCGTGCTGTGGCCGTTCGGGCGCGAGGCCGTCGAGAAGCCGAGCGCGGGTGTCGGGTCGATGCTGGGCAACATCATCTGGATCATCGTCGCCGGGTGGTGGCTGGCCCTGGGTCACCTGATGACGAGCATCGCGCTCGCGATCACCATCATCGGAATCCCGTTCGCCTGGGCCAATCTCAAGCTGATCCCGGTGTCCCTGTTCCCGCTGGGGCGCGAGATCGTCAGCAGTGACCGACGTTTCGGATACTGAGGACTATTCGGACTCGTCCACGATCTGCTTCATGATGGTGACGGCCTCGGCGAGGACCTTCACCTGTTCCGGCGTCAGGCCCGCGAGCTGATCGGTCATCCAGGCCTCGCGGGCCTGGTTCTCGTCGAGGATGAGCGCCCGCCCGGCATCGGACAGCGACACGATGATCTGCCGCCCGTCGGTCGGGTGCGGATTGCGTTCCACCAGATCCAATTCCGACAGCGAGGCGATGACCCGCGTCATGGACGGCGGCTGCACCCGCTCCTTGGCGGCCAGCGCGCCCGGGGTCATGGCGCCTTCCCGATTCAGCGTCGCGAGCGCGGACAGCTGGGTCAGCGAAATCTGGGCATCGGCCCGCCGGCCTCGCAGATGCCGAGTCAAGCGCACCACGGCCAGCGAGAGGTCACCGGCGAGCGCTCGAATGTCGGAAGGCGTTGTCACAGAGGCAAACGATACGGGACCGTCCGCGCGCGAGTCGGCTGTTCGCGTGCGGCCCACTAGTCTGGTTGACGTGACGACACCGCCGGTACCGGAGATTCCCCCGCGCTTCACCGATCCGCGGCCCGTACTGGCCGTGGGCACCCTCGGTTTCCTGATCGCGACCGTCGCGGTCTGGGCCAATGACGCCTGGGCGACCGCGCGCCCGGTATGTCTGATGGGCCTCGCGGTCGGGCTGCTCGGCTACACCATCTTCGCGATTCAGCGCCGGGGCGCGCGCCGCGGAGACAAAGGCGCGCAGCTCGGTCTGGACTGAGAGAACTCGGCTTGGACAGAAAGCTTTACAAACTCGGCCTCGACGTAACGAATGTCTGGAATGCCCCACAGACCGTTGGTCCAGACCACGGTTGAAAAACGAACTTGTGGAGCGTGCGAATTGACTGCGCGCGTCGCGGACGCTTAACTCCCTGGAGTGTCCTCCCGATTGAGCGTCGAAGAACGACGGGCCCACCTTATCGAGGCAGCCATCGGCCTTGCCGAAAAAAAGGGCGTGGCAGGAGTTACCACGCGCGATGTTGCCCAGGCAGCCGGTGTTTCCCTCGGTGTGGTGCATTACTGTTTCGAAAACAAAGATCAGCTCATGACCGAGCTGGTCAAGGCGCTCTCGATGGAATTGCGTGATTCCGTCGACGCCAACGAAACCGTATGGCAGGACGTCGGAACCGGAAAAGCAGCGCTTCAACAATTGGTGCGCGCGGGTCTGGAACTCATGTGGCTCAACATCGAAGCCACTCCGGAACGCCAGCTGCTCACCTACGAAACGACCACCTACGCACTACGCGAAGGTGAATCGACCCCGGCCAAACTCGCCATCGCGCGCGAGCAGTACACCTTCAACGACTCCACCGTCGCCGATGTCTGCGAGCACGCGCGCGAGGCCACCGGCACGCAGTGGACCGTTCCCGTCGGCACCCTGTCGAGGTTCATCCTCAACACCATCGACGGCATCGTGCTGCGCTGGCTGGTCGACAACGACAGTGCCGCCGTCCGTGAGCAATTGGACATCCTCGCCACCACCGTGGCAGCCCACTCGGCCTGACCCGGGCCCCCAACCGCATCCGGCGCGGACACCTCGGGTGTCCGCGCCGGACCTGATTTCGGGCCCGGCCGGAACCTTTTCGGCTCCGGCCGGGCCGATTCTCAACGGCGTGAGAAGTTCTGGGGCTGCGCCTGCACGTGGGTCACGCCCTCCTCGTGCCACCAGGCGACCGCCACGGTGGCCTCGTACGCGCCCGAGAGGCGCACCCGCAGTTCGTCGTGGACCACGAGTTCGCCCGGGGGCGTGGCGAAATCGAACTGCATGCGCAGCAGCACGCCGAGCGGTTCCGCCGCCCAGGAGGTTTCCCGGCCGGTGCTCACCACCTCGGCGGTGACGGCCTCCGAGGCCAGTGGCAGATCCAGCAGGGTGGCAAGGGATTTCGCGGTGGCCATGTCGCCGACCACCAGGCGATCCACCGGCAGCGCCGGGCCGAACCAGGAGCGGTCCAGCACCAGGGCGTCGGCGGCGTCGATCACCTCGCCCGAGAGGGCCCGCACCTGCCCCGGGAGCACCAGCTCCTCGGTGTCCAGGCGGCCGGATTCCAGCCCTTCGGCCAGCAGCTGATAGGTCTGCGAAATCGACTCGGGGCCGGGCCTTCTGGCCGGATCGGCGAGGGCGTCGAGCAGTTCCTCGGCCAGGGCCGTGGTCAGCACCTCGGGATCGGCGAGCACGCCGCGCAGCACGCGGAGATCGTCGGCATCGAAGCCGGGCAGCTGCGGCAGCAGCCCGGCGAACAGGGTGTCGTCGGGGTGGCGCATGACGCCCAGCGCGATACCGTCGATGTGGGCGTGGTGGCGCAGCCACCAGGCGGTGTAGCCGTCACGGTCGGCGAGCAGGGGGCGGGTGGCGGGGTCGGACAGCAACAGCCGCAGTGCTTCCGGCCATTCGGCGTCGTCCACCAGATCCAGGTCGCGCACCGCGATCAGCTCGGCCGGATCGTCGGCGAGGCCCTCCCACCAGGTTTCCTCATCGTCGAGGTGATGGTCCGGGCCGGTCGGATCCGACTCGGCCACCAGCGTGAAGCCCCAGCCGACACCGATGGCGCGCAACGCTTCCGGGCCGTGGCGATCCAGGACATCCGCGGCGACCGTCGTAAAGGGCGAATCCTCCACCAGCACCCGGCTCAGCGGGGCGTCGGGCAGCAGCAGCTCGTCGGCCGGTGTGGATTCACCCTCGACATCGGGCAATTCGAGCAGACCCAGCCAGGACGGCAGCGTGCCGGGCGCGGCGAGCGAGTGCGCCGCGAGACTCAGCACCGCGTCCACGGTGTCCGGATCGCTGGGATCGTCCTCCAGAATCGCCTGCAGGCCCGGATCGTTCAGCAGATCCTCCGGCGTGGCGGGCCGCGCGCCCAGTCGGCCCAGCAGCTCGTGCGCCGCCTCCGGATGCACCAGCCGCGCCCAGTGCACCGGGATCGCCGACTCCAGCCGGTCGTCCAGCACCACCGTGCGCGGGCCGGTCACCAGCCGGCCGTCGGTCAGCGGGACCGCCAGCGCGCCCAGCTCCTCCACGGAAAGGGGATCCACCGCGAAGGAATCCAGTGCGTCGTAGAGCGAATACCACCACTGCGGTTCACGTTCCAGCCCGCCCGACAGTTCCGCGATCCGCGCCAGGCCGATCCGGTGCACGTCCAGCGCCGCCAGCGCGTCGGCGTACATCCGTTGCGACAGTTCCGGAATCACCAGCGGCCCAGCCATATCCGCGAGCAGACCGGCCAATTCGGCCGTCGCGCCGGTGAATACGCTCGCTCGCCGCGGCGCCGCGACCGGGCCACGCGGATCCGTTTGCGCCGCAACGCCCTCGCGTGATTCATCCACATCCATCCCCAGCTCGGCTGTGGATGATTCACCGACACCGTCGATCTCGGCACCGTCGAAGGTCGCGACCACATCGTGCGGGCCGATGGCGTCGTGGGGTTCGACCACGTCGAAAGGCAATTCGTCCTCGACCGGCAACTCCCACAGCGGCAGCGTCTCCGGCTCGGCCGGTCGCGTGGTGCGCGCCTTGGGGGTCGCGCTTCGCGCAGGCGCGGGCGGCGTCGCCGGATCCGGCACGCTCGGCTCGGCGGCGGCCGCCTCGCCGGAGTCCGGGATCACGACACCGAATTCGGCGTCGAAATCCACCGGGGCGGGCGCGGATTCGAGCACGACGTCCGGGTTCGGCTCGAGCACCGGGAGCCATTCGTGCTCGCGGAGCTCGGCGATCAGCGCCTCGCGGAGCAGACCGTCGACCTCGCTGCGGGCGAAACCGGGGGTCGGCACCACGACCAGGCGGTCGCGGGGCGGCAGGGCGCGCGCGAAATCGGCGTAGCCGCGGGCCAGCTCGGTGAGGTGCGCGCCGGGCAGCAGGCGGCGGCGGTCCGGCTGCATCGGGATGTCGGCGATGAGCAGCGCCGGAATCGACAGCTCCTCATCGGAGCGGGTGGGCGCGCGCAGCACGTCCGGGTGGGCGGCGACCGGGCGGCCGTCGCGCACCGGCAGCAGCCAGCGCGCGGGCCCGGTGCGGTACTGCCACCACACCCGCTCCTCGGAATTCGGGCCCGTGATACGCAGTTCGGTCAGGCCGTAGTCGAGTTCGCGCTCGGCGCTGACGATCTCGTCGCCGCCGATCCGAATGCTGCGCAGCGCGGGCAGTTCCAGCAGCAGATCGACCGCCTCGGCCCGCATCTCCGCGAGCAGGGCGACGGTGTCCACGTCCTCGCGCAGCCGCAGCACGATCTCGCTGTCGAAGCCGCTCGCGGGCCGCTCCTCGGTGGACCAGGCCAGGCGCAGCGCGGGCGGCACGAAACCGCCCGGCGTCTCCGGGATCTCGATGCCCTGCGCACCCAGCAGCGCCCAGGTCTCGGCGCGCGAGAACCGCACCGACCCGCTGGTCGAGCGCAGCTCCACCTCGTCCGACACCGTCAGCACGGCGGTGAAACCCACGCCGAACTTGCCGACGGCCGCGCCCTCGGTCTTACCGGAGGCCCGCAGCGCGGTCAGCGCGTGCACGCCCGAAACATCCAGTGCCGCGCCGCTATTGGCCACGTGCAGGGTGCGGCCGTCCAGCCACACCGCGACCCGGCCCGGCACGCCCGCCTTCACGGCCGCGTCCGCCGCGTTCTGCGCCAGTTCGGTCAGCAGCCGATCCCGGTATCCGGACCGCACCAGGTCCGCCTCGGTGGCGGCGTCCTCGCGCAGGCGGGTGGGCGATCCGCGCCACGCGGCCACCACACCGGCCCGCAGCTGCTCGGTCCCGAACGGATCCCCCAAATCGGTAGCGATCACGCCCACATACCCCTTCCCGCACAACGGTTTCATGGCACGCCGAACTCTGCCGGGAAACAGGTCTGCCACACCACCCGAACCGGCGTGGCGGAATTATTCGCCGCGGCTGATCAGCGCGACTCCGCGGCCCCCGAATCGGGCTCCACGCGAACGGCATCGGATTCCACCCGAACGGCGCTGACCGCCCAGGCGTCGTCGTACACCGCATCCGGATCGGGCACCTCGAACAGCGCGGCCGTGCCCTCCTCCGCGACGGGCTCGGGCGCGGCCGCCGGGGCCGTCTCCTCGGACTCGGCCGGCGCCTCGGCCGATTCGACAGGCGCCTCGCCCGACTCGGCCGTCTCCTCGACGGGCTCCTCGACAGGCGCTTCCGCCTCGACCACCGGCGATTCCGGCTCGGCGGCAACCGCTTCCGGCCGCAGCTCGGCGACCGGGATCAATTCCACGGCGGCATCGTCGTAAGCCTCGTAGAGCGGCGACCCATTGCCGGAGGGCAGCACCACATCCGAATGCGCGCCACAGCCGTAGGCCACGTGCACGACATGCCCGTCCGCGCCCATCGCATTGGCGCAGACGCCGAAGGCGGACCGCAGCGCACCCGCGAGCGGAACGTAGAAGCCGCACAGCCCGCAGGTCGACGGTGCCGCGCGGGCCATATCCGTGTCCGGACCGTATTCGGTGAACCAGCGATCGGCCGCGTCCTCGCGACCCTCGCGCGAAAGCACCTGGGTGCGGCCGAGACCGATCTCCAGGGCGACCTCGTCGACCGCCGGATCGCCGGAGGCGACATACCCGGGCACCAGCCGCGTGTCGCCGACCGGCGGGGCCAGCAGATCGCCGGGGGCGAGATCGCCCGGGCGAATGCGCTGATCCCACGGAATGAAGTCGGGCGCAACCAGCGCGTCCGGACCGGGCAGCAGTGCCGACTCGCTCACCGTGGCCACCGTGGCCTCCGGCGGGGCCGCCACCACGACCGCCCACTGCCAGCCGCCGTAGCCGGGCAGGGTCGCCTCGAAGTGATGGGTGGCCGAGGATTCGTCCTCGCCGGTCACGCCCAGATGCGCGCCCACCCCGACCGGCTCGAGATCCAAGAGCGCACGGCGGGCCAGCTCCACCGCCTCCGCCAGGATCGGCCGCACACCGGACTCCGAAACTCCAACCGCGCTCACGCCCTACATTTTGCCGTATGGAGCGCAAACGCCGTGCACCGGTAGCGGCCGCCACGATCATGCTGTCCACGGCCCTGGCCCTTTCCGTGACCGCGACCGCCTGCACCAGCGGCGACAACACGCCGAAGCTGCGCGTGGAAGTCGTGGCGACACGGCCGCACGACCCGGGCGCGTTCACCGAGGGCCTGGAGGCGGACGGGTCCGTTCTCTACGAGGGCACCGGATTGTCCGGACACTCCTATGTAAAGGCCACCGACCTCACCACCGGAGCCGAACTGGCCCGCGCCGACCTGCCCGAGCCATTGTTCGGCGAGGGCATCACGCGCGCGGGCGAGCTGCTCTGGCAGCTGACCTACAAGGACGGCATCGCCATCGCCCGGGACCCTGCCACCCTCGCCGAGATCCGGCGGGCCCACTACGACGGCGAGGGCTGGGGCCTGTGCACCCGCGACAATCGCGTGGTCATGAGCAATGGGAGCTCGACCCTCACCTTCCGGGATCCGCAGACCTTCGCGATCACCGGCACCGTCGCGCTCACCAGTAAGAAGGACACGAAACTCAACGAACTCGACTGCGCCCCGGACGGATCCGTCTACGCCAACGCCTGGCCCACCGACACCATCCTGCGCATCAACCCCGACACCGGCGAGGTGCTGGCCCGCATCGACGCCTCTGGCCTGCTGCCCCGCGGTGCCCGCACCCCCGATACCGATGTCCTCAACGGCATCGCGAACCTCCCCGGCACCGACCATTTCCTGCTGACCGGAAAAAAGTGGCCGACGTCCTACGAGGTTCGCTTCCGGCCCGCGTGAGCACCGCCCTCGGCGGGTCCGCGCCCGAAGTTGTGGCGGCCCACACCGGCCGTAGTGCAGCCGCCGATCCCCGGCACTGCAAGAATTGGGTGCGTGACTCCTCCCCGTGACCCCGGTGCCGATCCAGGTCGCTGGGGCGACGAGGACTCACCCATGATCGAAAGGCATCCGGGGTACGACCGCTATCCGCCCGCCAACCGCGCGGGCCGCCGACCCGTCCCCCCACGCGACGAGCCCGAACTGCCCGAATTCCTCACCCGTCGCACGCCCGCGCAACCCGCCGACAACGGACCGGGAGCGCGCCGCGAACCCCCGCGCGGCGCCGGCGGTGAACCCCGGGGCGGCTCCGGCGGTGAGCCTCCGCACGAACCCGAGGCCCGCACCTCACGCTGGGCGCGCCGCCGCCACAAGGCCGACACGCCCGACACGGCCAAGGACAATCCGCCGACGCGGCCCTACGAGACCGGGCCGCCCGAGCGCACCGCGCGGGAGACCTGGGAGCCGCACGACTTCGGCACCGCGCGACCGGTGCGCTTCGACCCGGAGGCCGGTCACACCGCGAGCGCGAAGCACCCGCACCGCCACGAGCCCCGCGGCCGGGACACGGAGCGGACCCGGCCCTACGAATCGGGCTCGTATGAACCGGGATCGGGCCGCCCGCACGACCCGAAGGCCGATCGCTCGCATCGGCACGGCACCGAATCCGGGCCGCCCGCACGCCGGGACGAGGGGTACGCGACCCGGCCGGACAGCGCGCGGCATCCCCACGAGCCGACGCGCCCCGAGCCGACGGTGCCGCAACCCGCTGCGCAGCAGCCGGATTCACACGACAGCGGCGGCGTGCACAAGCCGCCGCGCAAGCTGACCGTCACCCGGGTCGCGGCGCGCCGCAGCATCGAACTGACGCAGAGCGGATTCGCGACCTTCCAGCGCGCGGCCAAGGCCGACGGCGCGGAGGAGTCGGGTCTCACCGCGCTCATCTACGCCACCATGGCCAACTTCGCCACCGACGCGGCGATCGCGGTGGCCCTGGCCAACACCCTGTTCTTCGCCAGCGCGACCGCGGAATCCAAAACCAAAGTGGCGCTGTACCTCTTGATCACCATCGCGCCCTTCGCGGTGATCGCCCCGGTCATCGGCCCCATGCTGGACCGACTACAACGCGGCCGGCGAGTGGCCCTGGCGGGCTCGTTCGCGCTGCGCGTGTTCATCGCCATGCTGCTCATCTTCAATATCGACAACTGGGCGCTGTATCCCCTGGCGCTGTGCATGCTGATCCTCAGCAAGTCGTTCTCGGTATTGAAATCGGCGGTCACCCCGCGCGTGCTGCCACCGGGAATCGACCTGGTGCGCACCAACTCCCGGCTCACCGTGTTCGGCCTGGTCGGCGGCACGCTGGGCGCGGGCGGCGTGGCCGCGCTGATCGCCAAGCTCAGCGGCTCCACCGGCGCGCTGCTGTTCGCGGCGGCGCTGGCGGCCGCGGGCGCGTTCCTGAGCCTGCGCATCCCGTCCTGGGTGGAGGTCACCGAGGGCGAGGTCCCGGCCACCCTCGGCTATCACGGCGACGACTCCCGCACCGAGGTGCTGGATCCGAGCCAGGCCGACGAGGTGCAGCCGAGCAAACGCCGTCAGCCCCTGGGCCGTTCGGTGGTGACCGGGTTGTGGGGCAACAGCACGGTGCGCCTGCTCACCGGCTTCCTGTTCTTCTATCCCGCCTTCGTCGCCAAGGCCACCGAGCATCGGCCGGTGCAGCAGCTGGCCATGCTGGGCGTGGTCGGCGCGGCCGCGGCCATCGGCAATTTCGCGGGCAACGCCTCGGGCGCGCGCATGAAACTCGGCCGCCCGCAATTGATCGTGCTGAGTTGCGCCATCGCGTGTGTGGCCGTCGCGGCGGTGGCGGCGGTCATGGGCAATCTGCTGGGCGCGGCGGTCGCGACGCTGATCGCCGCCGGCGCGAGCGCCCTGGCCAAGGTCTCCCTCGATGCCTCCATCCAGGACGACCTGCCCATCGAGTCCATCGCCTCCGGTTTCGGCCGCTCCGAGACCGTGCTGCAGCTGGCGTGGGTGTTCGGCGGCGCGCTGGGCGTGCTGCTGCCGACCGAGTGGTGGATCGGCTTTACCGTGATCGCCTCGGTGATGGCGCTGGGCTTGATCCAAACCGTGGTCAGCTACCGTGGACACTCGCTACTGCCCGGTTTGGGCGGTAACCGACCTCAGCACGCCAAGCAGGAAGTCCCCGGTGCGCACGGCGCGGGGGAACCCACCTCATGACGGACAGGACATCCCGGTGAGCCAACCCAAGACCCGCACGATCCTCGCCCTGGTAGGCGCGGCACTGCTGGTTTTCGTCGCGGCGGTGGCCGCCGTGGTCACGATCGCCGTACGGAACGCCGACAAGCCGGATCCCGAGATCACCGCGTACGCGCACGGGAAGTCGGTGTCGGTGAACCCCTTCCTGTACTGCGACCTGAAGGTGTCGAAAGAACAGCTGGCCGTCGGCACGTGCGATGCCAGCAAGTCGGTGTCGGAGCTGGACGTGCCGCCGGGCTCGCCGCTGCAGCTGTCGCTGCCCAAGGAGATCGCCGACGCGCCGTGGGAGATCCTGGTCGGCTACCGCGTCTCCGGCCCGCACGGCGATCAGGCCCAGCCGGTGCTGCTGACCTCGCGCGACTACCCCGACAAGCCGCTGGCCATCACCATCAAGACCCCGGCCAGCGATCGGGTCCACCTGGCGATCATGGAACTGCACCTGCCGATTCCGGCCCGCGACGAGGCCGGCAACGAGGGCATCGTCTCCCGCGGCATCTGGTCGATCCAGACCCCGGCGTTCGATCCCGCGCTCTTCAGCTGAGCTCGCCTCCGAAGCCGAAAACGCGGCCCCGGTGACCATGTCACCGGGGCCGCGTTGTTCGTGTCCGTAAGGCCCTGCGGCCCAGCCGCTTCGACCTAGTGGTCCAGCTCGCGGGCGACGCCGCGCACCACTTCGGCGATGCGCTGGGAGGTCTTGCGGTCCGGGTACTTGCCGCGGCGCAGATCCGGCTGAACCTTGGTCTCCAGCAACGTGATCATGTCCTCGATGAGGCCGTGCAGCTCGTCGGGAGTCTTGCGGGTGATGGGTCCGTCATTGCGGCCGCCGCGGCGGTCCCCGCGCTCGCCCCGGCCGCCGCGCTCCTCGCGCAGCGAGGGCGGGGTCTCCAGCAGCTTCAGCGAAAGCGCCTGCGGCCCACGGCGACCCGCGGCCATCCCGAATTCGACACGCTGGCCGGGCTTGAGCGCCTCGACTCCATCGGGCAGCGCCGACGATCGAACGTAGACGTCCTCACCCTCATCCTGGGAAAGGAAGCCGAAGCCCTTTTCGACGTCGTACCACTTCACCTTGCCGGTCGGCACTGCGCTCACCCGTTCGTCATTCGAGCCCGGGCCAGCGCCGGGCACATTCGTGGCCGCGGGCGCACGCACCCCCGACCTTTCCGTTTGCGAAAAGAACGCGCCCCACACAGCTATGCAGGACGCGATTGACACAGAGTCTACCCCGGTGTGAATAGCGCGAGCACATCAGTTTTACGGTCTGGAGGTGTCCGACACCTCTTCCAAGCAGGCGCCTCGCGGTTCGTCGAGCCCGCTGCTGCTGATCGCCATGGGCCTGTTCGCGATTGGATTGCTGGCCGTTTTCGCAATCTTCGGCATCGGCCTGCTGTCCGACTCGAAGCCGGGACTGTGGCTCTACCTACTGGCCATGTGCGCGCCGCTGGGCTTCCTGCTCGCGCTCGTCTACGCGCTGTGGTCGGGTCGCCGCAAGCGCTGACGGCGCGACACGAGGATTGCCCACTTCGTTACCCGAGCATGCCTGTGATCTTCGTCACATAACAAGAAGGTCACGGAGCGGTGACAGACCCCTATCGACGGGGACTCGCCGTGACCACCTGCGCAGAAGCCAAGCGGAACCCTTTGCGCCGGTTAGTGACCCGGACAGACACGGCGGTTACCAAAAGGAGACTTTTGGCGGCGGTCGTCGTAATGTTCTCCACCAGCCGGGTCAGCCCGGCGCCACCGGCCCGCCGCACCGAACTTCGCCCCGCGGGTACGGACCCCCAACTGGAATCAGGGGCGAAGACGAGGAACAGCGCACGATATGTGCGCCGGGCCGGACGACCTCTCAGTTCGACCCCGGTAGTCGGCCTCGCAGGCGCGTACGAGAGGAAAGACCCGAAAATGAGTGGACGCCATCGCAAGCCGACCAACACCGGCCGCACCGTCGCCAAGGTTGCCCTGACCGGCATCGCCCTCGGCGGCGCGGGAGTGGCCATGGCAGGTAACGCCAGCGCGGCACCCGACTCCGACTGGGATCGCCTCGCGCAGTGCGAAGCCGGCGGCAACTGGGCCATCAACACCGGCAACGGTTTCCAGGGCGGACTGCAGTTCTCCCCCTCCACCTGGACCGCCCACGGCGGCGGCGAATACGCCCCCACCGCCAACCAGGCCACCCGCGAGCAGCAGATCGCGGTCGCCGAGAAGGTGCTCGCCACCCAGGGCTGGGGCGCCTGGCCCTCCTGCTCCTCGAGCCTCGGCCTGAGCAGCGGCGCCACCCCGCGCACCGCACCCGCCCCCGCGC
>NZ_BAAFGR010000188.1:0-13227 GCF_041154655.1 Nocardia sp. JMUB6875 | reverse complement strand
GAACCCGCAGGTCCAGGCGAACGGGGCGCCGAGGTGACCCGGACGAACGGGACGGATTCATGAGCCCCGGCCGCCCCGCGCGCGGGCGCGATTCCGGCCGCGGCCGAGGCGATTCCGGCCGGAGCCGCGGCAATCCCGGCCGGAGCCGCAGCGCCGCCGGGCGGGCGAGTTCGGGTCCGGGGCGGCAGTCCAGACCGCGGCCCGCTCCGGGACTGGATTCGGGCACCCGATTCCGGTTCGGGGTGGGTCGACTGGTGATGCTGGTGGCCCTCGCCGTGGCGGCCATCCAATTGCTGTGGGTGCAGAGCGTTTCCGCGCCGAAGCTCTCGGCGGAGGCGGCGAGTCAGCGGACCGTGAAGATCGCCGATCCCGCGACCCGCGGCGCCATTCTGGATCGATACGGGAAATCGCTGGCGTTCACCATCGCGGCGAAGGCGCTGACCTTCCAGCCGGTGCGGGTGCGCAAGGAATTGGCCGACGCGCACGACCAGAAGCCCAAGACCGCGCCGAATCCCGATGACCGGCTCGCGGCCATCGCCAAATACATCCACGAGAAGCTGGGCAAACTGGCCCCCGAGAAGGACATTCTCGACAAGCTGAAGAGCGACGAGCCGTTCGTGTACCTGGTGCGGAATGTGGATCCCCGGATCGCGGCGGATATCGGCCTGCAGTTCCCGGAGGTCGGGCAGGAACGCCAGGACATGCGCGAGTATCCCGGAGGCGCGTTGGCCGCCAATGTGATCGGCGCGACCGGCTGGGACGGGCACGGCCAGATCGGCCTGGAGTCCTCGATGGACGCGCTGCTGGCCGGCTCCGACGGCTCGCTCACCTACGACCGCGGCTCCGACGGCGCGGTGATCCCGGGTTCCTGGCGCGACCGCCAGCCCGCGGTCAACGGCTCGGGCGTGGAACTGACCCTCGACTCGGATCTGCAGTACTACGTGCAGCAGCAGGTGCAGCAGGCCAAGGACCTCTCCGGCGCGGGCGCCGCCTCGGCGGTGGTGCTGGACGTGCACACCGGCCAGGTGCTGGCCATGGCCAACGACAACACCTTCAACCCGTCGATGGATCCGCAGTCCTGGGCCACCACCGACCTGGGCAACCCGTCGGTGCAGGAGGTCTTCGAGCCGGGCTCGGTGAACAAGCTGGTCACCGCGGCCGCCGCCATCGAGTACGGCGTCACCAATCCCGATGAGGTGCTGGAGGTTCCAGGCAGCATCAATATGGGCGGCGTCACCGTGCACGACGCGTGGGTGCACGGGCTCGCGCCGTACACCACCACCGGCGTCTTCGGTAAGTCGTCCAACGTGGGCACGCTCATGCTGGCCCAGCGCGTCGGCGAGGACCGCTGGTACGACATGGTGAAGAAGTTCGGCATCGGCCAGCGCACCGGCGTCGGCCTGCCCGGCGAGAGCGCCGGCGTGCTGCCCGCGCGCGACCAGTGGTCGGGCTCCACCTTCGCGAACCTGCCCATCGGACAGGGTCTTTCGATGACGACCCTGCAGATGACGGCCATGTACCAGGCCATCGCCAATGACGGCGTGCGGATTCCGCCGCGCATCGTGAAGGCCAAGGTCGCCCCGGACGGCACCCGCACCGAGGAGGAGCCGCCGGACGGGGTGAAGGTGGTGAGCCCGCAGACCGCGCGCACCCTGCGGCAGATGTTCCAGGCCGTGGTGCAGAAGGACCCCAACGGCGGCAACCAGGGCGGCACCGGTATTCCGGCCGCGATCGAGGGCTATCAGATCGCGGGCAAAACCGGCACCGCCCAGCAGGTCGATCCCAAGTGCCACTGCTATTCCAGCGACCGCTACTGGATCACCTTCGCGGGCATGGCCCCCGCCGACAATCCGCGCTACGTGATCGGCATGATGCTGGACGCCCCGGTGCGCAGCTCCGACGGCAGCGGCGGCGGCTCGGTCGCGCCGCTGTTCCACAGCATCGCGTCGTGGCTGCTGCAGCGGGACCGCATCCCGCCGTCGCCGCCCGCCAAACAGCTGGTTCTGCAGGCGAGTTAGAGCAGGGATCGGATGGTAGTGACCCGTGCCGCCACCGGCGCGCACAGCCCCGGATGACCGAACTGCGCCGTGCCGATCGCTCGGCGATCCAACACAGGTAACCTGACACGTCGATCCGGTCAGCCGGACGATTTCTGCATATGACCGTCACCCCGGAGAGGAGCTTCGTGCCCGCGCAGTCCAGCCCGCAGGTGCTTCGGCCCGCTGCCCCGTCAGCGACCAGCCTGCGTCAGGTGGAGGAACTCACGGGCGCGCGCAGCGCCACCGCCGCGGAGGGACTGGAGAGCATCCAGGTCACCGGCATCGAGCAGCGGTCGAATGCGGTTCGGGCGGGCGATCTTTTCGCCGGGCTCGCCGGTGCGCATTCGCACGGCGCCCGTTTCGCCGCCGACGCGGTGGAGCGCGGCGCGGTCGCGATCCTGACCGATCCGGCGGGCGCGGAGCTGATCGGCGAGATCGGCGTCCCGGTGCTCGTGCACGACGCGCCCCGCGCCATCCTCGGCGAGTTGTCGTCGGCCCTTTACGGTGATCCGTCTCGCAAACTCCGCATCGTCGGCATCACCGGCACTTCCGGCAAAACGACCACCTCATATCTGGTCGAGGCCGGACTCGCCGCCGCCGGATTGCGCACCGCGCTCATCGGCACCATCGAGACCCGCATCGGCGGCGTCCGGGTGCCCTCCGCGCTGACCACGCCCGAGGCTCCGCAGCTGCACGCCATGTTCGCGCTCATGGTCGAGCAGGGCGTGGACGCGGTGGTCATGGAGGTCTCGAGCCACGCCCTGGCACTCGGCCGGGTCGACGGCGTGCGTTTCGCGGTCGGCGCGTTCACCAATCTGTCCCAGGACCATCTCGACTTCCACGCCGACTTCGAGGACTACTTCGCCGCCAAGCGGCGCCTGTTCATCCCGGACGGCCCGGATTCCGCCGGGTCGCCGCGACCGTCGGTGGCGGCAGCCGTTTCCGTCATCTGCGTGGACGACGAGTGGGGCCGACGCTTGGCTGCCGAGATCGGTGACGACCTGCCGGAGTCGGACTCCCGGCTGCGGACCGTCGCGATCGGCGGTGGCGTGCAGGCCGATTGGCGGGCCGACGGCATCACGGCCGGACCGGGCGGCACCCAGGAGTTCATCGCGATGGGCCCCGATGTCAATGTGGATGTGCGCCTGCGGCTTCCGGGTACCTACAACATCGCCAACGGGCTGCTCGCCGTCGCGGTGTGCGTGGCGGCGGGAGTCGAGGCGGAGGCTGCCGCTGTGGCGCTCGGGGACGTCGATGTCCCGGGCCGCATGCAGCGGGTGGATGAGGGTCAGGATTTTCTGGCCGTGGTGGATTACGCGCACAAGCCCGCCGCGATCGAATCGGTCGTGGCGACACTGCGCACGTGGTTGGCCGAACAAGGGGAGGGGCGTCTGGCGGTAGTGGTGGGCGCGGGCGGTGATCGCGATATGGCAAAGCGGCCCTTGATGGGTGCGGCGGCGGCGCGCGGCAGCGACCTGGCCATCATTACCGACGACAATCCGCGCAGTGAGGACCCGGCCGCCATTCGCGCCGCGGTACTCGCCGGCGCCGAACAGGTGCCGGAAGCGGAACGCGGAGAGGTCCGGGAGGTTGGGGACCGGGCGGCCGCGATCAAGGCCGCCGTCGCCTGGGCGCAACCCGGTGATGTGCTGCTGATCGCGGGCAAGGGACATGAGACAGGGCAGGAGATTTCAGGAGTGAAGCATCCGTTCGACGACCGCGAGGTACTCGCGGCCGCCCTGTCGGAAAAGACGAGGGACCTGACGCATTCATGATCGAGATGACTTTGCGGGAGCTCGCGGAGGTGGTCGGCGGCACGCTGCACGACGCCCCCGACCCCGAGGCGAAGGTCACCGGCGCGGCCGAATTCGATTCGCGCCGCATCGGTTCCGGTGACCTGTTCCTGGCGCTGCCGGGCGAGCACGCCGACGGCCACGACTTCGCGGCGCAGGCCGTGGAGCGCGGCGCGGTCGCGGTGCTGGCGGCCCGGCCGGTCGGCGTGCCCGCCATCGTGGTGGAGCCGCGGCCCGGGAACACGCGCGCCATCGCGCTCGCCCACGACACCGACGGTTCGGGTGCGGCGGTGCTGGACGCGCTGGCCAAGCTCGCCCGGGTGAGCGTGGATCGCCTGGTGGCCGCGGGCACGCTGACCGTCGTCGGCGTGACCGGCTCCTCCGGCAAGACCTCCACCAAGGATCTGATCGCCGCGACGCTGGCCCCGCTGGGACCCGTTGTGGCCCCGCCCGGTTCGTTCAACAACGAGATCGGCCACCCCTGGACCGCCCTGCGCGCCGACGCCGGCACCCGCTTCCTGGTGCTCGAGCTGTCCGCGCGGGGTACGGGACACATCAAGGCGCTCACCGAGATCGCGCCGCCCAGCGTCGGCGTCGTGCTCAATGTCGGCACCGCGCACCTGGGCGAGTTCGGCAGCCGCGAGGCCATCGCGCAGACCAAAGGTGAACTGGTGGAAGCCCTTCCGGCTTCCGGGTTCGCGGTGCTGAACGCCGACGACCACCTGGTCGCGAAGATGGCCGAGCGCACGCAGGCCCGCGTCGTGACGGTCGGGCAGGCCGCGGGCGCCGATGTCCGCGCCTCCGACGTCGTCCTCGACGAGCAGGCCCGGGCGCGATTCACCTTGCACGCCAACGGCGAATCCATCGATGTCCAACTCGCCGTGCACGGTGAGCACCAGGTCGGCAACGCGCTGTCCGCGGCCGCCGTCGCACTCAACCTCGGCGCTGACCTCGAGACCGTCGCCCGCGCACTGTCCGGCGCGACCGCCGCCTCGGCCCGCCGCATGGATGTGCGCACCCGCGCCGACGGCGTCACCATCGTCAACGACTCCTACAACGCCAACCCGGATTCGGTGCGCGCCGCCCTCAAGGCGCTGGTCACCATGGCCAAGGCCGGTACCGAGTCGCGCCCCAGCTGGGCGGTGCTCGGCGAAATGGGTGAGCTGGGCGAGGAATCCGTGCTCGAGCATGACAAGATCGGCCGACTGGTGGTGCGGCTGGATGTGGACCGGCTCGTCGTCGTCGGCCAGGGTCGTCCGGTGCGCGCCATGTTCCAGGGCGCGGTCCAGGAGGGCTCCTGGGGCGAGGAGGCCATCCACGTCCCCGATATCGAGTCGGCCCTCGAACTGCTCGACGAGGAACTCGAACCGGGTGCCGTGGTACTGGTGAAGGCCTCGAAATCCGTTGGCCTGTGGACTGTTGCCGAGCATCTGATCGGTGCGGACGAGGAGGCCGCGCGATGACTCAAATCCTGCTGTCGGCGGCCATCGCGCTCGCCGTTTCCATCCTGCTGACCCCCGTGGTGATCCGCTATTTCGCCAAACAGGGCTTCGGACAGGAGATCCGGGTCGACGGCCCGGAGAGCCACAAGGCCAAGCGCGGCACCCCCACCATGGGCGGCGTCGCCATCATCATCGGCATGTGGGCCGGTTACCTCGGCTCGCACCTGATCTCCATGACCTACGGCGAGCCCGGCCCCTCGGCCTCGGGCCTGCTGGTCATGGGCCTGGCCACCTCGTTGGGCTTCGTCGGTTTCCTCGACGACCTGATCAAGCTGCGCAAGCAGCGCAATCTGGGCCTGACCGCGGCCGGAAAATACATCGGCCAGCTCACCTCGGCCATCGTCTTCGGCGTGCTGGCACTGCAATTCCGCAATATCCACGGCCTCACGCCCGCCGACAAGCACCTGAGCTACACCCGCGACATCAATACGGTGTCCATGGCCGTGGTGATCTTCCTGGCGTTCGTCTGCATCATCGTGGTGGCCTGGTCCAACGCGGTGAACCTGACCGACGGCCTGGACGGTCTGGCAGCCGGTTCCATGTCCCTGGTGCTCGGCGCGTACATGATCATCACCTTCTGGCAGTGGCGCAACGCCTGCTCCGCGCACGCGGTGGCGGGCTGCTACAACGTGCGCGACCCGCTGGACCTGGCGCTGGTGTGCGCCGCCGGCGGCGCGGCATGCATCGGCTTCCTGTGGTGGAATGCCGCGCCCGCCAAGATCTTCATGGGCGACACCGGTTCGCTCATGCTGGGCGGTCTGCTCGCGGGCCTGTCCATCACCACCCGCACCGAACTGCTCATGGTCGTGATCGGCGCGCTGTTCGTGGCCGAGGCCGCGTCGGTGGTGCTGCAGGTGGCGGTCTTCCGCACCACGCGCAATCGCCTGTTCAAGATGGCACCGTTCCATCACCACTTCGAGCTGAGCGGGTGGGCCGAAACCTCGGTGATCATCCGGTTCTGGTTGCTGGCCGGTATGGCCTCGGCAATCGGGCTGGGCCTGTTCTACAGCGAATACCTCTCTGCGGCAGGGTGAGTGAGCAGCAATGTCCGAACATTCTCCGAGGGTCCTGCGTTCACCGGGGCCCATGCTCGAATTCCTGCGCGGCCGTGATGTGCTGGTGGCCGGTTGGGGCGTCTCCGGGCGCTCGCTGATCGAGCCGCTGCAGGACATCGGCGCGCGACCGATCGTCACCGACGGCGGCGGTAAGGCGCTGGCCGAGGCCGCCGAACTCGGCCTGGGCACCGCCACCACCGACGATCTGCTGGAACCCGATGCGCTGCAACGCTTCGCGCTGGTCATCACCAGCCCGGGCTGGCGGCCGGACTCCCCGGTGCTGGTCTCGGCCGTCACCGAGGGCATCCCGGTGTGGGGCGATGTCGAGTTCGCGTGGTGGGTGGACCAGGCCCGCATCTACGGTCCGGTCCGCAAGTGGCTGGTGGTGACCGGCACCAACGGCAAGACCACCACCACCCAGATGACGCACTCGATCCTGCGCGCCGCCGGGATTCCGTCGGTGGCCTGCGGCAATATCGGGCTCCCGATTCTGGACGCGCTGCGCCGCAACCCCGGCCCGCAGATCCTGGCGGTGGAACTCTCCTCGTTCCAGCTGCATTGGGCTCCGTCGGTGCGCCCCGAGGCCGGGGTGGTGCTGAATGTGGCCGAGGATCACCTGGATTGGCACGGCGGCCTGGACGCCTACGCCGCCGCCAAGGCCCGCGCGCTGACCGGACGGGTCGGCGTGGTCGGCCTGGACGACGCGGTCGCCTCGGCGCTGGCCCGAAAGTCCAAGGCGCGCCGCACCGTCGGCTTCCGCATCGGCGTCCCCGCCGACGGCGAGCTCGGCGTGGTGGACGGCAAGCTGCTGGACCGCGCCTTCACCAAGGCCGCGATCCTGGCCGAGGTCGGCGATATCAGCCCGCAGGGACCGGCCGGGGTGGCCGACGCGCTCGCCGCGTCCGCGCTCACCCGGGCCATCGACGTGGCGCCGCAGTTCGTGAAGGAGGGCCTGCAGGAGCACAAGGTCGGCCCGCATCGCGCCGCCTTCGTGCGCGAGCTGTCCGGCGTCGAGTTCGTCGACGACTCCAAGGCCACCAACCCGCACGCCGCGCGCTCCTCGATCCTGGCCCACCCGAACGTGATCTGGGTGGCGGGTGGACAGCTCAAGGGCGCGAGCGTCGAGGACCTCATCGAGGAGTGCCGCGAACACCTCGTCGCGGCCGTGCTTTTCGGCCAGGACGCGCCGGTGATTGCGGCCGCAATGGCGCGACACGCCCCCGATGTCCCGGTGGTGGAGCTGAATTCGGGGGACGATGCTCGGATGGGTGACCCCTTCACCGAGATCGAACCGGAAGCGGTGATGGCACGCGCGGTGCGCGTGGCGGCCGGATTCGCCCATCGCGGCGACACCGTGCTGCTGGCCCCGGCCGCGGCGTCCTTGGACATGTTCGCCGACTACACGCACCGCGGGCGCAGCTTCGCGGCCGCCGTGCAGGCCCTGGACGAGAAGGACATCGGGAGATCCGAATGACGACGGCGACGCCGCGGCGGGTAGGGAGTACCAAGCCCCAGCAGCGTGCGCGAGCCGGATGGTTCGGAGCATGGCTGGCCCGCCCGCTGGCGTCGTTCCACCTCGTCGTCGCCATCGCGGTGCTGCTGACCGTGCTGGGCCTGGTCATGGTGCTCTCGGCGTCGAGCGTCGAGTCCTATGCCGATGGCGGCTCGGCGTATTCGCTGTTCATCCAGCAGGCCATGATGGCCGCCTTCGGCGCGGTGCTGTTCTACATCGCGCTGCGGGTGCCGCTGCGGGTGATGCGGCAGCTGTCGTTCCCGGTCTTCGCGCTGTCACTGGTGCTGCTGGTGCTGGTGCTGATTCCCGGCATCGGCACCGAGGTGCAGGGCTCGCGCCGCTGGTTCGACCTCGGCTTCGTCTCGGTGCAGCCGTCGGAGATCGTGAAAATCACGCTGGTGGTGTGGGGTTCGCACCTGCTGGCCTCGCGGAAGAG
Organism: Nocardia sp. JMUB6875; assembly: GCF_041154655.1. Lineage (NCBI taxonomy): Bacteria > Bacillati > Actinomycetota > Actinomycetes > Mycobacteriales > Nocardiaceae > Nocardia > Nocardia sp. JMUB6875. The sequence continues at coordinate 4,889 of NZ_BAAFGR010000188.1, read as the reverse complement.
CGAAAAGTCCGGGTACAAGGACATTCTCATGCCGCTGGTCCCCGCGGGCCTGCTGGTCTGTTTCCTGGTCGTGCTGGAACCCAACCTGTCCACCACCATCGCCCTCGGTATTGTCCTCACCTCGCTGCTGTGGTTCGGCGGGCTGCCGCTGCGCATGTTCGTCACCATCGCGGTGTCCGGCGGCGTCGCGGCGGCCATCCTGGCGCTGTCGGCCGGATACCGGTCCGACCGCATGCGGGCCTTCTTCAGCCCCGGCTCCGATCCGCAGGGCATCGGCTATCAGGCCCGCCAGGCCATGTACTCGCTGGCCGACGGCGGCATCTGGGGCCGCGGGCTCGGGCAGTCGCGCGCCAAGTGGAGCTATCTGCCCAACGCGCACAACGACTTCATCTTCGCCATCATCGGCGAGGAGCTCGGCTTCCTCGGCTGCGCCCTGGTGCTGGGGCTGTTCGCGCTGTTCGTCTACACCGGCCTGCGCATCGCCACCCGCTCGGTGGACCCGTTCATCCGGCTGCTGACCGCCTCGGCGACCACCTGGATCACCGGACAGGCCCTGATCAATGTCGGCTATGTCGTGGGTTTGCTGCCGGTGACCGGTCTGCAGCTGCCGCTGGTGTCGGCGGGCGGTTCCTCGCTGGCCATCACCCTGCTCATGTTCGGCATCATCGCCAATGCCGCCCGGCACGAACCGGAGGCGGTGGCCGCGCTGCACGCCGGCGGGGACGGTCGCTTCAGCCGCCTGCTGCGGCTGCCCAAGCCCGAAATGTATTCGCCCACACGGGCGCGCGCCGCCCGCGAGAAGTCCAAGGCCGCCCGCGCCCGGTCCCAGGCGAAGGCCAAGGTCAAGCCGAGCCCGCCCAAGCGCGCGCTACCATCGGGCCGTGGACGGGGCGGGTCGGAACCGGCCTCGCGCCGCTCGATAGATTCGGATTCGGCCCGGCGCACCAGCCGCTCGGCGGCGGACGACAATCGGGCCAAGGGGCGCAGCAGCCGATCCACGGAATCGTGGCGCGGCACCCGCGCCTGGGAACCCAACTATCCGATGAAACACGCGAGGGAACGGGGTAATTCGAGGTGACAGTGGAGCGGCCGGACAGCGAAGCGCCTACCGCGACTGAGCCGATCGCAGGAGTGCACGCCGAGCTGGTCGCGGGAGAGCACACCGACTTGCCCGAACACCTGCGGCGCGTCCACATGATCGGCATCGGCGGAGCCGGTATGTCCGGTATCGCCCGAATTCTGCTGTCGCGCGGGGGCATGGTGTCCGGTTCGGACGCCAAGGAGAGCCGCGGCGTGCTGGCGCTGCGGGCGCGCGGCGCCGAGGTGCGCATCGGGCACGACGCGAGCGCGCTGGACCTGCTGCCCGGCGGGCCGACCGCCGTGGTCACCACCTACGCCGCCATCCCCAAGACCAATCCCGAACTGGTGGAGGCACACAAGCGCGGCGTGCCCGTGCTGCTGCGCCCCGCCGTACTCGCCTCCCTGATGCAGGGCCACAAGACGCTGCTGGTGTCGGGCACGCACGGCAAGACCTCGACCACCTCCATGCTCGTGGTCGCCCTGCAGCACTGCGGATTCGATCCGTCCTTCGCCGTCGGCGGCGAGCTCAACGAGGCGGGCACCAATGCCCACCACGGCACCGGCGGCATCTTCGTGGCCGAGGCCGACGAGAGCGACGGGTCGCTGCTGCAGTACGCGCCGGATGTCGCGGTGGTGACCAATATCGAATCCGACCACCTGGACTACTTCGGCACGGACGAGGCCTACGTGCAGGTCTTCGACGACTTCGTGGACCGGCTCGAACCGGGCGGCCGCCTGGTGGTGTGCCTGGACGATCCGGGTTCGCTCGGGCTGGCCCAGCGTTCGGCGGCCAAGCTGAAGGACGATCCCCGCGGCATCCAGGTGATCGGTTACGGCTCCGGTGATTTCGAGGGCTCCGACGTCCCCGTCGGCGCGCGGCTGCTGTCGTTCGAGCCCCGCGATGTGGGCGGCGTGGCCGTCTTCCAGCTCTCCGACGAGGCCGCCCCGCGCACCCTGCGCCTGTCGGTGCCCGGCCGCCACATGGCCCTCAACGCGCTCGGCGCACTGCTGGCCGCCCGCGCGACCGGGGCCGATATGGGCGAAATCATCCAGGGCCTCGAAGGTTTCGGGGGAGTGCACCGCCGCTTCCAGCTCACCGGGCGCGAGAACGGCGTGCGCGTCTTCGACGACTACGCCCACCATCCCACCGAGGTGCGCGCGGTGCTGTCGGCCGCCGCCGAACTGGTCGCCCAGGAGGCCCGCGACGGCGCGCGCTCGCGCCCGGGCCGGGTGATCGTGGTGTTCCAGCCCCACTTGTACAGCCGCACCGCCACTTTCGCGACCGAGTTCGGCGAGGCGCTCTCGCTGGCCGACGAGGTGGTCGTGCTCGACGTGTACGGCGCCCGCGAGGAGCCGCTGCCCGGGGTGAACGGCGCGCTGGTGGCCAATGCGGTCACCAAACCCGTGCACTACCAGCCGGATATGTCGCGGGTCGGCAAGCAGGTCGGCGCGCTGGCGCGGCCCGGCGATGTGGTGATCACCATGGGCGCCGGCGATGTGACCATGCTGGGCGGCCAGATCCTGGACGGGCTGCGCGCCCGGCCCAGCCACGGGCGGTGAGCGCCCATGACCTCGGGTGGATCGCCACCGACGACAGCGGATGCGGCCGAAGACGATTGGGACGAGGCCGATCCGGCCGAAACCGATGAGCCGGACGAGGCCACCGAGAGCGCCGCGGCCCGCCGTGCGCGCCTGCGCCGGGGTCGCGTCCGCGAGGAATCCCGGTTCCTGAGCGCCTGGCGCTCCCGCAAGGTCCGCTTCGGCGTGCTCGCGGGGGTGGTGGCCCTGATCGCGCTGGGACTGGTCGCCTGGTTCACGCCCCTGCTGGCGGTCCGCACGGTCCGCGTCGACGGCCTGAGCGCCATTCCGGAGCAACAGGTTCTGGACGTGCTCCAGGTGCCCGACGGCTCGATGCTGCGCTTGGACACCGATGCCCTGGCCGAGAAGGTCGCCCGGCTGCCCAAGGTGCGCTCGGCGCGCGTGCAGCGGGTGTTCCCGTCCACCGTCCGCGTGACGGTCGTCGAGCGCACCCCGGTGCTGTACTTCGACAGCCCGGATGGGACACACCTGCTCGATTGCGACAGCGTGGAATTCGCGATCGAGCCGCCGGGACCCGGAGTGCCCAAACTCATTACCGACCATCCGGGCGGTTCGGATCCGGCGACCAAGGCCGCCGTCGCGGTCATGGCCGCCATTCCGGTTCCGCTGCGCGACCAGGTGGGGGTGGGAGCGGTTGTGGCCCGCTCGGTTTCGGATATTGCCCTGGAGTTGCGTGACGGGCGTACCGTGCTCTGGGGTGGGACCGTGGATTCGCCGCGCAAGGCGGCGGTGGTCGGACCCCTGCTTTCCCAGCCGGGCAAGGTATTCGATGTTTCGAGTCCGAATCTGGTCACGGTAAAGTGAGCGATACCTATTGGGCCGCCGAAATTTTCGGTGGTTTGCCGGAAGGGCACCGTCGGTTCCGATCCAGGACCGGAGGGTAACCGTCCACGATACGATGCTCATGTGGGTCGGACGAGGCGAATCACACAAGATTCTGACACTCGTTTCGGCGCGCCTGCGCGAGTAACGGGGTGGCTGCGAATACCGTTCCGCACCAGGTACTTGACATAACGCTGAAGCTGTGGTTGAGGGTTTATCGGACCGAGACCATTCGCCCGGCACATGGCGAGTAACCGAAGACGACAAGCTGTTTCAGATCGAAGGAAGGCGAGAGCCCATGACGCCCCCGCACAACTACCTTGCTGTGATCAAGGTCGTCGGTATCGGCGGCGGCGGCGTGAATGCCGTCAACCGGATGATCGAACAGGGACTCAAGGGAGTCGAGTTCATCGCGGTCAACACCGACGCGCAGGCTCTGCTGATGTCCGATGCCGACGTCAAGCTCGATGTCGGCCGTGAACTCACCCGCGGCCTGGGCGCCGGTGCCGATCCCGAGGTCGGCCGCAAGGCCGCCGAGGACCACAAGGACGAGATCGAGGAAGTCCTCAAGGGCGCCGACATGGTCTTCGTGACCGCGGGCGAGGGCGGCGGCACCGGCACCGGTGGCGCCCCGGTCGTGGCGTCCATCGCGCGCAAGCTCGGCGCGCTCACCATCGGCGTTGTGACGCGGCCGTTCTCGTTCGAGGGCAAGCGCCGCAGCAACCAGGCCGAGGCGGGCATCCAGGCCCTGCGCGAGTCCTGCGACACCCTCATCGTCATCCCCAACGACCGGCTGCTGCAGCTGGGCGACGCGGCCGTCTCGCTGATGGACGCCTTCCGTTCGGCGGATGAGGTGCTGCTCAACGGTGTTCAGGGCATTACCGACCTGATCACCACCCCGGGTCTGATCAACGTCGACTTCGCCGACGTCAAGTCGGTCATGTCCGGCGCGGGTTCGGCCCTGATGGGCATCGGCTCCGCCCGCGGCGAGGGCCGATCGGTCAAGGCCGCCGAGGCCGCGATCAATTCGCCGCTGCTGGAAGCCTCCATGGACGGCGCGCACGGCGTGCTGCTCTCCATCGCCGGTGGCTCCGATCTCGGCCTGTTCGAGATCAACGAGGCCGCCTCGCTGGTGCAGGAGGCCGCGCACATCGAGGCCAACATCATCTTCGGTACGGTCATCGACGACTCCCTCGGCGACGAGGTCCGCGTCACGGTGATCGCCGCCGGCTTCGACGGCAGCGGCCCCTCCCGCCGCATCGAGCCCGCCGTGAGCCGCTTCAGCTCCACGGCCAGCTCCACCGCCTCCGCCTCGGCCGGATCGGTAAGCCGCAGCCCCGAATACGCCCCCGCCCGCGCCGCCGAACCGGCCCGCGCGCCCGAACCGG
>NZ_BAAFGR010000187.1:0-13397 GCF_041154655.1 Nocardia sp. JMUB6875 | reverse complement strand
GGATTTGCCCTGGTGGGAGGGGAGCGCGTGGGCCTTGCCCTGGTGGGCGGGGTCGCCTTCGGGGCTGGTGCCGGCTTCGGGGCTCGGTGCATCGTCGGACGGGTTGTCCTGCGGCGCCTTCTCCAGATCGACGGGACCGGCTGCCTCCGGGGTGTCGCCGGTGGGGGCAGGTTGCCCGGAATCAACCGTGGCCGAGGCGGATTCGGATTTGCGCAGGATCACGGTGTCGGCCACCGAGGATGCCGGTGCGTAGCGGGTTTCCAGTACTTCGGTCACGTTCTCGGTGTCTGAAGAAGGCTGCGGGGCAGACGATTCCGGGCGCAGCACGGCGGTGTCGGTGTCGGCCGGATCGGTGCGCAGGACCGCGGTGTCGGCGTCACCCGGACCGGACTGCGACATGCTCTGTGCGGCAGCGGATTCCGGAGCGGACTGGTTCGGGTCCGGCTCGTAGTGGTCGGGCAGCGTCGTGTACGGCCCGTAGGTCTGGAAGGTGACCGCGTTGGTGCCCGGGTAGCCGGTCCAGTACGGATTGGTGGTCCCCGGGTAGCCCGTGTTGAGGATGTTGTCGGCGGCCGTCTGCTCGAAATAGGCCGCGGGCGGCTGGGGTTGGCGCTGATAGAGCAGCCACCACCCGGCCAGCATGAGCGCGAAGCTGATCACGCCCGACCCGCCGAGCCCCACCCCCACGGGGCCCATCGTGCTCACGGCGATCCCCAACGCCACCATGAGCACGATGGTCTTGGACGACGAATGCGACGACCGCCCGCGCCCGAACAGCGACTCCGCCGCCGACGACTGATCCCCGGTCTGATTCAGCAGCAGCCAGCACAGCAGGTACAGCACGATCCCCGCCCCGCCGAACAGCGCGGACACCACGAACGCCACCCGCACCAGCACGGGATCCACGTCGTACCGGCGACCGAACCCGACGGCCACCCCCGCGATCGGCCCATCCTTGGGAAACCGCATCGGCCGGGACTGCCACAGATCGTGAAGCTGATCGGAGAAGCCGGCACGCCCGGCGCTCTTGGACCAGTCGCTCGTCTTCGTCATGCCATCCATCGTGCTGGTCCCGGCCGGTCGGGCACATCGGGGATCACCCTGAATGGGAACCTGACTTCTGACCGGGGATCACTTCAACGGTGCGTCGGTGGTCCATTGGCCCTTGGTGTCGATGACTGTTTCCTTTGTGAAGATGCCGTTGACGGGGGCGGACAGGACTATCCAGGCGCGGTGGGTTTCGAAGTTGCCTGCCGCGCAGGCCGGGTCGCATTTGTTGACGTGGTAGCTGCCCTCGCCCACTGCTACGTCGGACCCCCAGAAGAGCCAGCCGAGGTCGGTGAAGTACTGGTGTGAGGGAGAGCAGCCGGGGTCCAGTTTGGTCGGCTTGGTCAGGAGTTCCAGGCGGCTGCAGTTGTAGAGCTGGGCGTCGGCTCCGGCCTTCTGGGCGACCGGGTGCGCTACCGGGGCGGCGGACGCCTGCGGTGCGGTCGCTCCGCCCGCCGCCAGCAGTACCACCGCCGCGCCGAGCGCGGCCATCAGGGTGGCGCCGTAGGTGGCCATTCGAGTCTTCATTGCTTGATCCCTCCCGTGAATGTCGCCCGGACCATTCGGCCGGGAGCGGTTTCGACGGTAGGAATCGAGACTTGGTGACTTCTATCGGAAAACCAACGGCGGCTACCGCTCCTGGATCAGGCGGATCGGTAGACCGCCACGACCGGGATCTTCCGGGTGGTCTTCTCGCGGTACTCGGCGAAGACGGGCATGATCTCGATCATCCGCTCGTAGAGGTCGTCGGACTCTTGGCCGGTGAGGAATTCCGCCTTGCCCGTGTAGGTTTCGGTGCCGAGCTCGATGGTGAGCTCGGGATTGGCACGCAGGTTGTGGTACCAGGCCGGATGCTTGTCCGCGCCGCCGTTGGACGCGATGAGAACGATCCGCTCGCCGTCGGGCACGTAGACCAGCGGATTGGTCACGGCGCGACCGGATTTCGCGCCGGTGGTGGTGATCACCACCATGTTGTCCCGGCCCTCGAACGGCCCGCCCACCTTCCCGCCGTTGGCACGGAATTCCTCGATCACAGATTCATTGAATGCGTTCATCTCACCCGTCCTGGTTCGGTTCCGTTGTCTGGCAACCGGGGTGTGGCAGGAGAAATTCCGCGGGGTCAGGAGGCGGGACAGGGTGGGCGGTAGGGGAGTTGGGGGAGGTGGCGGCGCCACTGGTCTTCGCTCATGGCTCCGGTGACCGCGCAGATACGGTCGGCGGCACGCTGTTCGTCCAGGTTCCACAGGCGAAGTGCGCCGTCGCGCCCGCCGGCGGCGACGCGGCGGCCGTCGGGGGTCAGCGTGGTGTTCCAGCCGATTCGGCCGGAATCGGCAAGTGTGAGAGTGCGTTTCGGGTGGGCGCGGTCGGTGAAGTCCCACAGTTGGATGCCGCCGTCGTCGCCGCTGGTGAGCATGGTGCGGCTGTCCGCTGAGAAGTGGACGGAGCGGACCGTCAGCGAGTGCGCGGCGATCGGGTCGCCGAGCCGGACCGGGTGGCCGGGGTCGCTGATGTCCCAGCTCTGCACGGTTTCGTTGGTCGTGACGACCATGGTTCGCAAATCCGGGGTGATGACGGCGGAGGTGGAGGCTGCGGCTCGGAGCAGTTCGGCGACCCGCTGCGGGTGGGTGGGATCCGCGATGTTCCAGAGGGTGACCGCCACCACGCTCTTGTCGCCGTCCCGCGTGTAATCGCGTACGACCATGGATTTTCCGTCGTACCCGAACATCACCGCGTCGTACGCCGACGACAGGGGAATGGGGGTGCCCACCGCAGTCGGCCGGGTGCGGTCGGCGATATCCCAGAAGCGCAGCAGCCGGTCCTCGCCGATGGCCGCGACGAGCCGCCAATCCGGGCTCACGGTAGCGGTGCCGTACCGGGAGACGGGCAGGCGCCATTCCGCCAGTGGGCGAATGTGTGCCGAATCGGTGGCATCGAAAACCTTCAGGGACGAATCGGATTCGAGATCCGAGGCGTACATGATGGTTTTGCCGTCGGGGGACAGCGACACGTAACCGAGCGCGGGCGCGACCCGGTATTCACCGAGCAGCGCGGGCGGCCTGTCGTTTCCGGCGTCCCACAGGGCTATTCGGCCATCACTGGACAGTGTCGCCATCCGGGTTCCCGAAGCGTCGAACATCGGTGTGTTCGTCCAGGCGGAATGCTCCGTGAGGACCGCCGACGGCAGTGACCAGACGCGAATATCGCCGGTCCAGCCGCCGGCCGTGAGTGTGCGCCCGTCGGGAGCGAAGGCGAGGGAAGCCGGTCCGGTGCTGCATGGCGAGGTCGTGTCGGTGGAGTAGCGGCATCGGCCGGGACTGGTCGAGAGCGTGTCCGTGAGGCGGGTCGGATTGCCGGGGTCGGTGATGTTCCACAGTCCCGCCACCCCGGAACTGCCCACCGCCAGGGTGTGGCCGTCGGGCGAGAAGTCCAGCGACCACAGGCTGTCGCCGATAGCCGTATCGAGGGTCACGGTCCGGCGGGGGCGGGCCGGGTCGCCGATGTCCCAGAGTTCCACGACGCCGTCGTTGTTGCCGAGCGGATGCATGGCGCCATCGCCGACCCCGATGGCGAGCAGGGAGCTGTCGGGGCTGAACGCGATCCGCCGGATCTTGGCGGGCTCGGCGATGACGGGAGCCACCAGGATCGGAGCCGCCGGGTCCGTGACCGACCAGAGCTGAATCGTCGCGTCACCGGGGAGCGCGGAGCTCTGTGGTGGATAGTGGACGAGGGCAAGCAGGCGGCCGTTCGGGCTGTATCGCAGGTCGTCGAGCGGGCTGTCGATCGCTGCGTGCAGGGGCCGGGAGGACCTCATGACCGGAGCCGCCGGATCGGTCACCGTCCACAACGCCAGCTCGGTCGTCGTGACGGTCGCGAGGGTCCGCCCTTCCGGGGCGAATGCGACTCGTGCCGAGCGGGATCCGGGGATGCTCGCCAGGGTGTTCAGGCGACGCGGCGTGGGCGGCGCCGAGATGTCCCACAGCGTGATGTCATGCGTCGGTGCGTTGAACGCGGGAGCGGTCACCAGCAGCGTGCCGTCCGGGCTGAACGCGAAATCGCCGATGCCCTCGAAGGTTTGGCCCAGGGGCTGCGGGTGGCGAGGGTCGCTGGTATCCGAGAGCCGGAGCACATTGTCGTAGGAGATCGATCCCAGCAGCTTGCCGTCCTTGCGGTAGGCGATCTTGTAGACCGCCTGCGCGTGCATCGGGGTGACGGTCACCAAGGGCTGATTCTGGGTCTGCAGCAGCGTGGACGCGGCGGTCTGGTCATTCGGCCGCATGCGCCAGGCGACCAGGTCCAGCTGGGCGGCCAGGGACGGGTCGACCGATCGGACCCGGTCGGCCTCGGCCAGTACGGCCGCGAAATTCTGGTCGTCGCGGCGCTGGTTGGCCAGCCGATTCTGGTTGTAGGCACCGAAACCCGCCACCAGGAGGGCGACGCCGAGCAGCGCGAGGATCGTGGTGGTGCGGCGGGAACGGAGCCGGGACCGGCGGCGAGCCGTGGTCGCGGCATCGAGGAATTCACGGGCCAGTGGGCCGACCGGGGGCGGGTCGACATTGTCGAGGGCGTTGCGCAGCCGGGTGCCGCGGTAGAGCAGCGCCGAATCCCGTTCCTGGGCTGCCCATTCGGCGGCGTCGGTTTCTAGGCGTTGGCGGACCAGGTAGCCGACGCGGTCTTCGTCTATCCAGGTGCGGAGGCGAGGCCAGGCGGTCAGGACGATTTCGTGGGTGAGGTTGACGGCTTCGGCGTCGAGGGTGATGAGGCGGGTGCGGGAGAGGAGTTCCAGTGCGGCGGTGGCGTCTTCGGTGTTCGCGGCCCGGGCCACGAGGTCGGCGCGAAGCCCGGGGCGGCGAGTGTCGCGGGAGTCGCGGCCGACCGTCACCAGGCCCAGGAGGATTTCGCGGGCGGCCGCCCGCTGGGCGGGAGACAGTTCGTTCCAGGCATATTCGGCGGTTTCGGCGACCGAGCCGACCACGCCGCCCGCCTTGCGGTAGCCGGTGATGGTGAGGCGGCGGCCCTCGCGGTGTTGCCAGGTGGCGGCCATGACGTGGGAGAGGAGGGGTAGCGCGCCGGGGTCGTAGGTGCGGCGGCCGTGGTGGTCCGCGGCGCCGCACAGTTCGGTGATGACCAGCTCCTCCAGGCCCGGTTCCAGCTCCAGCCCGGCCACGCGCGCGGGACCCGAAATGGCTTGGGCCAGTTCGTCGGTGCGCATGGGACCGAGCAGGTAACTGCGGTGCTCCAGGGCATCCTGGAGGATCAGGTGGTTGAGGCAGTGGGCGTAGAAGTCGGCGCGTAGGGCCAGGACGACGGTGATGGGGTCGTCGGTGCGGGTGGCGCAGGCGTCGAGGAGGGCGAGGAAGTCCTCGCGGTCCTGGTCGGTGGCGCAGGTGGTGAAGAGCTCCTCGGCCTGGTCGATGACGAGCAGGCGGCGTGGGCCATCCGCGCGCGGGGCCAGGTCTGCTGCCTCGCGGGGCGAATCCGGTTCTGTGTCGCCGGGTTTCGCGACGGCGTGCCGCAGGGCGTCGAGGGGGTTCGGGCCGGGGGTGAGAAGGGTTGTCTCCCAGTCGGTGAGGGCGGGGATGAGGCCCGCGGCCAGGAGAGAGGACTTGCCCGCGCCGGAGGCGCCGATTACCACGATGATGCCGGTGGTCTCGCGGACGAGGGTGGTGAGTTCGGCGGTGGCGCGGGTGCGGCCGAAGAACAGGTCGCGGTTGTCGTGGTGGTAGGCGGTGAGGCCGGGGTAGGGGCAGGGGGCGTCGGTTTCCTCTTCCGGATTCCAGGTGGTGGCGGCCTTCCAGAGGCGTTGCCATTCCTTGGGTTCCGCGAGGCGGCGGTCCAGGGGGTGGCCGAGTTTGCGGGCCAGGTCGATGAGGGTGAGCACGACCGGGAGCAGGGATTCGAAGCGGGCGGGGACATTGCGGCCCGCCTTCCAGTCGCTGATGCGCTGCGCGGACGCGCCGCCCGGGCGGGTGCCCTGGGCGGCGCGCATGCGGTGCTCGGTGGCACTGGCGACACGGCGCAGGGTCGGATTGCCCGCCGCCGCATAGAGTTCGGAGAAGCGCTGGGCGAAAAGGGCTCTGGGTGAACGGATCTGCTCTTCTTCCCCGCTCACCGCATCTCCCGCATTCCCTCGACCCCCGCGTGCATGCCGCCAATCTAGCGGGAATGCGACAGCCCGATCCAGTTGGCGGAGAACGCGAATGCCGAAACGGCGGCGCGGGAGCCCGCGCCGCCGTTCCGGGCGGATCACAGCTGGAAGGGGTCGCCGATGACCCAGTCCGCCGCGTCCGCTCCCGGGGAGGTCCCCTCGATGATGGTGTACGCCTGGACGGTCAGCGGCCCGCCGCAGCCGTCCACCCGCAGCTGGTAGTCATTGCTGACGATGTATCCGGTGTCGCCCGCGGGCAGCTGCTTCTCGCCGAGCTTGATGTCGACGATCTTGCCGGGCTTGATGCCCAGTTCGAAGCCGAGGCTCGCGCCGATCTCGGGGGTGATGTCGACGCTCGCGGTCGGCGTCACCATGTCGAGCCCGGCCCGGGCGCCGAGATCGGCCGTCACATCGATGCCGACATTGGCCGTGATGTCGAAGCTCACGTCCAGATCCACCGCGCAGGCGGCGAAGTATCCGGTGCGGATCTTGGCGGTGCCGCCCGTGACCCGCCCGTAGGACGTGTTGTTCAGGTACACCTCGCGACTGGTCGGCATCCCGTTCATCGGCGCGACCGGATTGGCCGCGTTGTCCATGTGCCCGACGGTGACGGTCAGTCCGTTCGGTGCCACGGTCGTCTTCTCGTGCGGTGCGAGCCCCCCGGCGTGTGCGACGGCCCCGAAGGGCGCTCCGGCGAGCAGTCCCGCGGCGGTAATGGCACCGGCGATAGCGGTCTTGATGGTCGCACCGGCGGTAGCGGTCTTGATGGTCATTGAGTCCTCCCCGACTCTCGAGGCGAAGCCCGGCGGCTCCGCTGAGACGAAGGTAGAAAAACCGCTCCCGACCGGGCGATGTCCTTCACCCGCCGGCGGCACGAAACCCCTGATCCGATGCGCCGCAGCAGTTATCCGGTCCGGTCGGCACCGCATAGCGCCGAATCGCGCCGGCCGTCCGGTCCGGTCAGGGGCAAGATCGGGGAGATGTTCTCCGGACATCCGCTCCTGAGGTTCTCCGCGCAGGTCACCGCCACTTTTTCGTCCGGACCGGACAATTCGGAGCCTCAGGGGGCGAATCGGGGTGTTTCCTGATGTCGGCTGTCGGGCCCCCGTGCCAATATCGAAGGCATGTACCCGTCCGCGCCCCTGTATGACCCTGCCCGCGGGGCGGTCACACCCGTGACCCAGCCCAAGCTGGTGCGGCGCTCGGGCGGCCGCATCGTGGGCGGCGTGGCGGGCGGGCTCGCCGATCACCTCGGTGTCGACGTCTTCAAGGTGCGGGTCGGGTTCGTGCTGCTGGCCGCCATGGCCGGGGCCGGGATCGTCGCCTACGGGATGTTGTGGATCTTCACGCCGGGCGGTGCGGACGCGTCGCCGCCGACGTCCTCGGAGCGGCGGCAGGGCATCGGATTGGCCTTGCTGGGCATGGCTTTGTCGGTCGCCACCGCGTGGGTTTTCAGCGGCACCGCCGCGCATGTGGTGGGTCCGATCATCGTGGTCGCCATCGGCGCGGCGCTGGTGTGGCGCGAATTCGACGCGGACGGGCCGAGATCCGTCATCGGGCTGCCGTCCAACCCGTCGGTGGTGACCTGGGCGCGCATTGTCGGCGGGGCCACGCTCATCGTGGTCGGGCTGGGCGTGGTGGTGCTGGGCCGGATCAATCTCAGCTCGCTCGGCTCGGCGCTGCTGGCCGTCGCGGTGACCCTGGTCGGGGCCGGACTGCTGACCGTGCCGCTGTGGCTGCGCATGGTGCGGGCGCTGAATTCCGAACGCGCGGCGCGGATTCGCAACGACGAGCGCGAGGAGATCGCCTCGCACCTGCACGATTCGGTGCTGCAGACGCTGGCCCTGATCCAGCGCCAGGCCGACGATCCGACCGAAGTGGTGCGGCTGGCCCGCAGCCAGGAACGCGAACTGCGCAAGTGGCTGTTCGAGGACACCGGGCCGGCGCAGTCGAGTCTGGCCGCGGCGCTGCGCACCATCGCGGGCGAGGTGGAGGATCAGCACGGGGTGAAGGTCACGCCGGTCACCGTCGGCGATGTGTCGATGGATGTCGACGACAGCGGAATCGGGCTGCCCAAGGAGCATTTCACCGCCGTGCTCGGGGCCGCGCGCGAGGCGCTGGTGAATGCCGCCAAGCATGCCGGGGTGCCGACCATCGACCTCTACTCGGAGGTGGAGCCGCATCAGGTGAGCGTCTTCGTGCGCGACCGCGGCAAGGGCTTCGACCCGGACACCGTGTCCAAGGATCGGCAGGGCGTGGCCAAGTCCATTCACGGCCGCATCGAACGCCGCGGCGGGCATGTGGAGATCAAGTCCGCGCCGGGCAGCGGCACCGAGGTGCGAATCTATATGCCCCGCAAGGACGGTGGTGACGAGCGGCTGGTGGTGCAGCAGGATGTAGGGGTGTCGGTGTCAGGTGAGGAGAACTAGGTGAGCGTCCGGGTCTTTCTGGTCGACGATCATGCGGTGTTCCGGTCCGGGGTGCGGGCGGAGCTGAGCCGCGAATCCGATATGGAGGTGGTCGGCGAGGCCGGCGGCGTGGCGGAGGCCATCGCCGGGATCAAGGCGACCACACCGGATGTGGTGCTGCTGGACGTGCACATGCCCGACGGGGGCGGCGTCGCGGTGCTGCAGGGGATCGATCCGGGGCCGGTGTGCCTGGCGCTCAGCGTGTCCGACGCGGCCGAGGATGTGATCGCGGTGATCCGGGCCGGCGCCCGGGGGTATGTCACCAAGACCATCTCGGGACCCGAACTGGCCGACGGGATTCGGCGGGTGTCGGGTGGGGACGCGGTGTTCTCGCCGCGCCTGGCCGGATTCGTGCTGGACTCCTTCACCGGCAAATCGCCGGTGCCGGAACCGCCGCTGGATCCGGAGCTGGATTCCCTGACCCCGCGCGAACTGGAAGTGCTGCGGCTGCTGGCCCGCGGCTACACCTACCGCGAGATCGCCGAGACCCTGTTCATCTCGGTGAAGACCGTCGAGACCCACGCCTCCAACGTGCTGCGCAAGACCCAGCAGTCGAACCGGAATGCCCTGACCCGCTGGGCACACCGGCGTCGTATCGACTGAGAGCCCTACAGCATCGACTGAGAGTTCTTACAGCGCTACCAGAATCACGATGATGATCAGCAGGCCGATGAGCAGGCCGATCGCCACCGCGAGCGGCCCCGCGTTCGGACCCAGGGCGCTGAAGTCGATGCCCTTCTTCGGTTGCGGCGCAACCGGAGCCGCCGCCTGCGCCCGCTGCGGGCGGGGGAGCGGGCTGGAGTGCGGGCTGCGCAGCCCGGCCGCCGAATTGCGCGCGGCCCAGGCCGGAATCGTCCCGTCCTCGGTCCGTACCGGGGCGTTCAGGATGTAGGGCGCGGTGCCGGGTCCGAAGGCGGCGGTGAGGATTTCATTGCGCGCCTCGGTCATGGTGGGGCGGCGCTGCGGTGCCGGTTCCATCATGTGCAGCAGGACCTCGGTGAGCGGGCCGCTGCGGGCGGGCGGAATGATCTGCGCCATGGCGGCGCGCTCCACGATGACATTGCTGTCCTCGTCGAAGCCGTAGGGCGGCTGGCCCTCGATGGCGGTGTACAGCGTTGCGCCGAGCGAGAATACGTCGCTGGCGGTGCTGGGCCGGGTGCCGCGCGCGACCTCGGGCGGCAGGTAGGCGGGGGTGCCGGTGATGACGTCGCCGATCTCCTCGGTGGCGTCGTTGGCCCCGCTGGAGATGCCGAAGTCGGACAGCTTCACCATGCCGACCTCGTCCCCGCGATCGGCGACGAGAATATTGCCCGGCTTGATGTCGCGGTGCACGATGCCCGCCGCGTGCGCGGTGGCCAGCGCGTCCGCCACCTGCGCCCCGATCTGCGCCACCTCGATGGGGGAGAGCCGATCCACCAGCGCGAGCGCCTTGGCCACGCTCCGCGACGGCAGGTACTCCATCACCAGCCACGGCTCACCGGCCTCGAGCACCACGTCGTACACGGCGATGGCGTGCTCGTGCGACAGCTTGGCCGCCACCCGCCCCTCGTGCATGATGCGGCTGCGAACCTCCTGCGCCTCTTCCTCGCTCAGGCCCTGGGTGGTGAGCACCTGCTTGATGGCGACATCGCGGTGCAGCAGCCGATCGGTTGCCAGCCACACGGCGCCCATGCCCCCGCCGCCCAGCTTCGACTGGAGGCGGTAGCGTCCGGCCACCAGATAATCGGGGCCGACAATGGGACGGGCGCGTTCGGTCACGGGTGCAGGGTAGCGGAAAACCATCCTGACTGGCCTGCTTCGAAACCTGGGGTTTGCTGGCCCGCTACTCCGGGACCTGCGCCCTTCCCCCAGACCCATACGGCCACAGCGCGTTTCGCTCGAAGGTCGCAATCGGTGACAATCGGCGAGATTCCCGCGGCCATCCTGACCTTCCGGACGAACCGGCCGCGGGTTCCCGCGGCCGGGGGCCTTCGTCCCTATCACCGTGAGCCGCCCGGAATTCAGGCGCGGCGGGCCGGGCCGGTGCCCGCGCCGGAGGTCTCGATCGCGGTGGCGATCTCCTCGAGATCGGCGGGGGCCAGTTCGAGGGTGGCGGCGTCGATCCAGCCGTCGACCTGAGCCGGCTTGCGAGCGCCGACGATGGCCGCGGTGATGCCGGGCCAGGCGAGCACCCAGGCGATGGCCACCTCGGCGACGCTGCGGCCGTGCCGGGCCGCGATCGGACGCAGCGCCTCGACCAGTGCGAGGTTGGCGGTCAGGCCGGTGGTGAAGTCGGCGTGCGCCTTTCGCCAGTCGTCGGCGGGCAGACCGGCCACCCGTTCGGCGGTGAAGGCGCCGGTGAGCAGGCCCGACTGCATGGGCGAGTAGACGATGACGCCGGTGTCGTGCGCACGCGCCCAAGCGATTTCGGCGGCGGCGGAGCGGTTGATTGCCGAGAACGGCGGCTGGATGACATCGACGTGGGCGACCCGCTCGGCGCGCTCCAGCAGATCGGCGTCATGGTTGGACAAGCCGATGGCCCGCACCTTCCCCTCGGCCTTCAGATCGGCCATGACCTGCCAGTACTCCTCCAGCGGAGTGGCGTTGGGTGAGACCGCGCCGAAGCCGTCACCGGCGTACTCCAGCGATTCGCCGGTATCGGGGTAGTGCACCTGGTACAGGTCGATGGCCTCGACCCCCAGCCGCCGCAGCGAGTCCTCGACCTCGCGGCGCACGCTGGCGGGCTTCATGATTCGCCGCGGCGAGGTGGCCGGGTGCTCCGGATCCCAGACCAGTCCGGCCTTGGTGAAGATGTAGGGGCGATCGGCGTCGGAGAGTCCGGCGATGGCCTTGCCGACCAGTTCCTCGGAGTGGCCCAGGCCGTACACCGCGGCGGTGTCGATCCAGTTGACCCCGGAGTCGAGGGCGTGGCGGATGGCGGCGATCGATTCGGCGTCGTCGGTGTCGCCCCAGCCGAAGCTCCACCCCGAGCCGGAGACGGCCCACGAACCGAAGCCCGTGCGGGTGATGTTCATGCCGGTGCGGCCGAGCGTGACAGTCATGAGTGGTGTTCTCCTGTGTTCGGTGTGCCGGATCCGTTCCGGCGGATTCCACTTTCGGAGATTCGCGCCGGGGCAAACAGTGGCGAGCACTGCCTAGGCATGGCGTGACCAGTCGGGGGCATGGCGTGACCAGTCGGGCCGACGAAGATCACCCGACTCCCTGACCTCATTCGTGACACTGCGCCACACGCCTCTTGACGCGTCCTGCGACTCGAGTTCTACTGTGCATTGATCGAACATACTTTCGATTATGTTAGGTAGCTGAGCCGGTGCTGGGAGAGGTGGTCAGGAGATGGGTTCGGCTGCGGAGGCCAAGCGGGCGCAGTTGGCGGAGTTACGGCGGCGGATGGCCGCGGTGCCCGCGCGCGGCGCCGGATCGGAGACCCGCGCGCCCGTGGCCGAGGAGCCGCGACGGGAGGCGCTGCCGGTGCCGAAAGCACTCGAAAACCTGTTGCCCGACGGCGGATTGGCGAAGGGTTCGGTGGTCGTCTACAACGGCGCCGGATCGCTGATCGCCGGACTGCTGGCCGCCGTGACGAGTGCGGGCGGGCATGCCGCCGTGGTCGGGATGCCGCGGCTGGGCCTGCTGGCCGCCGCCGAGATGGGCGCGCGGCTCGACCGGCTGGCGGTGGTCTCCGACCCGGGACCCGACCCGCTCGAGGTTGCCTCCGTATTGCTGGATGGCCTGGACCTGGTGGTCCTCGGCCTGAACGGACTCGCGGTCCCGATGTCGCGCACCCGGGTGCTCGCCGCCCGCGCCCGCGGCAAGAACTCCACCCTCATGGTCACCAATGGCTCCTGGTCCGGTTCCGCCCTGCACATCGATACCCGCGTCGCCGGGTACGGCGGCCTCGGCCGGGGCTGCGGCCGCCTGCGCACCGTCCGCCTCGACGTCTCCGTCCGCGGCCGCGCCGCCCAACCGCGCTCCGGCCACCTGGCCCTCAGTCCCGCCAACGGCCGCGTCGAATGGGTGTCCACCACCGAGGCTGCCCAGCCGATCGCCACCCCGGAACCGCTGCGCGTGGCTAGATGAAGACGCGGCGGGTGCTGGTGGTGTGGTGCCCGGATTGGCCGGCGGTGGCGGCGGCCGCGGAGGCGGGGGTGGAGGCCACGCGGGCGGTGGCGGTGTTCGCGAACAATCGGGTGGTGGCGTGCACCGCGGTGGCGCGGGCGGAGGGGATCCGGCGCGGGCTGCGCAAGCGGGAGGCGCAGGGGAGATGCCCGGATCTGCTTGCGGCGCAGGATGATCCGGATCGGGACGCGCGGCTGTTCGAGCCCGTGGTGGTGGCGGTGGACGCCACCGTGCCGGGCGTCGAGGTGCTGCGCCCCGGAATGCTGGCGCTGTCGGCGCGCGGCGCGGCGCGCTTCTTCGGGTCCGAGGAGGCCGCCGCCGAGCGGCTGGTCGACGCGGTGGCGGCGGTCGGCGTGGAATGCCAGATCGGCATTGCCGACGAGCTGTCCACCGCGGTGTTCGCGGCCCGCCGCGCCACCCTGGTGCCGCCCGGCAAGGGCGCGGAATTCCTTGCGCCCATGCCGATTTCGGAGCTGGCGGTGGAGCCGGTGCTGGCCGCGCCGCAGCGCGCGGAGCTGGTGGATCTGCTGCATCGGCTGGGCCTGCGCCGGATCGGCGATTTCGCGGCGCTGACCCCCGCCGAGGTGTCCTCGCGCTCCGGCGCGGACGCCATCCTCGCGCAC